>JBKJLB010000177.1:0-4351 GCA_046597075.1 Pelobium sp. | reverse complement strand
ACTCAGCTTTATCAAAAACGTTCAATAAACCTTGATGTAATGGCAGCCCAGCTCTTAAAATGGTTGCTATAACTGGCATACTAGGCATCATATTTATATTTGCTAAACCCAACGGGGTTTGCACTTCAAATTCTTCGTAAGGCAGCTTTTTGCTAATTTCGTAAGCAAAAATTTCACCCATCCTTTCCATATTTCTACGGAAACGCATACTGTCTTGCTGAACATCTCCATCTCTTAATTCTGCTAAGAAATGATTGGCAACACTATTGGTTTTGTTTAACAAAAACATCATATTTTAAATTTACGATTTTTGAATTATGATTTTAGATTTCGAGCTGCTTTTTCTATTAAGCTCAAGTAAACAACCTTCCAACCTTTCCAAGAGCCAAAATCATTTATAGATTCGTTGTGCCAAAGGCTAATAAAATCTCCATCTACTTTTTCAACATTTAGAATGAGTTCGTCTAAAAGTTCAATAGCTGCTTCGGGTGATAAGCCTAAGTGTTTCTTCAAATTTTGATCTATTACAGCAGTTGGATGAACCAATAAATCTGTAATTTTTTCCTTATCTAAATCATACCAAAAAAATGGCGTACAAGTACCCGCTCTAAAACCTGGAACATCGGCAAAAGCCATGCTATAATCTTCTTTTATACCTGCTGCAATTAAATCTCGATAGGTTTTAGGAAAACTCAACATAAAATAGTGTTGCCTACTGATGCTAATTTTTCTTTCCGATATTTTAAAAAGTGCATTTTTTTCGGTTCTGATTGCTGATGAGTTTTCATTTGAAAAATAGGAAGGATGAATACCGACCGGATGATTTTCGCTTACCTCCTTAATGATGTCTTTAAAAATTTGATTGTCTATAGATGGAGCCAAATCGTTTTCATGCTGATTACCCATCAAAAAGAAATAGATAGTTTTGGTGCCAAATTGTAAATCCCAATCTGACACTTGTTGATAAACATCAAATGGATCAGAATTTAATTGATAGCGAATTTTTTTGGCTTTTTGTTTGAAAAATGAATCAGTCAAATAATAATAAGGTTTATTAATATCTATTGTAGGTTGAAAATAAAATCGACGTTGTCTAATCCTAAAATCATTAAATCTACTTTTTAATAAATCGGCAATTTCAAAAGCCCATTCATCTATCACAGGATGGTATATAAAACTATTTTTAAAAGCTAAAGACGACTTTCCTTCAAACCTGTTATGCTCGTCTCTTTCTTTGTTAGTGTACTCTTCGTATCTACTCAAAAGGTAAAACGTTGCCGAAAAAATATCAGCTTTAAAAACAGAATCTTTAACAGGAAATGGAATCTGTTTGCCGTTTACATCGGCGAAAGCCAAATCAATATTTCGAATGTCGGTATCTAGAATAAATGAGTGGCTTTTAAAATGGATTTCATCACCTAATGGTTCATTTGAATAAGAAATTTTCGCATCTTCAAAACTCTCGAAAGTATCTCGAATCTGCGTAAACGCAATATCTACCGAAAGAATGTTTTCGAAAATATGCTGAAATGCATATGCTATGCGGTTATTTAAATGAGGAGTATAAACCAGTAAAGCCATGGAAAAGTAAAAATGCGATATTATTACGAGTCATCCTAAACCAAAAGGTATTTATTTTCGTCTATGTAGTTGAGCATTAATTGTTCATGTATAAGGTTTGACGAGGGGATTTGTCTGAAAGGACAAATCCCTTTTTTTACGATTTCTCTTCTGATTTTAATTTTATATTTGAAAATGGATTTCAAAATTGCTTCTGATTATTCCCCAACTGGTGATCAGCCAACGGCTATCAAACAATTGGTAGAAGGTGTTAAGTCAGGAGAGAATTACCAAACATTATTAGGAGTAACCGGCTCTGGTAAAACATTTACCATAGCTAATGTGATTGAGCAAACACAAAAACCAACGCTCATATTAAGTCATAATAAGACATTAGCCGCTCAACTTTATGGCGAGTTTAAACAGTTTTTCCCTGATAATGCGGTTAATTATTTTGTTTCTTATTACGATTATTACCAGCCCGAAGCTTTTTTACCCACAACAAATACCTACATAGAAAAGGATCTACAAATCAATGAAGAAATTGAAAAGTTGCGATTAAGAACAACTTCTTCATTAATGTCTGGTCGAAGAGATGTAATTGTTGTTTCATCTATTTCCTGTATTTATGGTATGGGTAATCCCGAGGATTTCTCAAACTCGGTTTTTCGTTTTGGTGTAGGGACAAGAATTAGTAGGAATGCATTTCTACATCGTTTAGTAGAGATTTTATATTCTAGAACTACAGCCGATTTTAAAAGAGGAACTTTCCGTGTGAAGGGCGATACCGTTGACATTTATCCAGCTTATTTAGATTTGGCTTATCGTATTTCCTTTTTTGGTGATGATATTGAAGAGATGACCGTGATAGATCCAGCGAGTGGAAAAACCATTGAAAAAATGGATCAAGTTGCGATTTTCCCAGCTAATTTATTTGTTACTCCTCGAGATAGATTCACTTCTGTGATGCATGAAATAGGGGAAGATATGGTGTCTAGAAAAGCACAATTTGAAACTGAAGGACGTTTTTTAGAGGCCAAAAGATTAGAAGAGCGTACCAATTTCGATATGGAAATGATGCGGGAATTGGGTTATTGTTCTGGAATAGAAAATTACTCTCGCTATTTTGATGGACGCAAACCTGGCGCAAGGCCTTTCTGCTTATTAGATTATTTTCCGGATGATTATTTAATGGTGATTGATGAAAGCCACGCTACTGTTCCACAAATTAGGGCGATGTATGGTGGCGATAGGTCTCGAAAATTATCGTTGGTAGAATACGGTTTCCGCTTACCAGCAGCATTAGATAACAGGCCTTTAAATTTTAACGAGTTTGAAACTTTAGCACCGCAAACTATTTACGTAAGCGCCACACCTGGCGATTACGAAATGGAAAAAACTGAAGGTATTTTTGTGGAACAAGTTATTCGCCCAACCGGATTGTTAGACCCTATAATTGATGTCAGACCTGTTGGAAATCAAGTAGATGATTTATTAGAAGAAGTAGATAAAACCATTAAAATGGGCGACCGTATTTTGGTAACTACTTTAACCAAAAGAATGGCGGAAGAGTTGGCAAAATACATGGATCGTTTAAATATCAAAGTACGTTACATCCACTCTGAAGTAAAAACTTTAGAACGGGTAGAAATTTTACGTGGTTTACGTTTAGGCGAGTTTGATGTATTGATTGGAATAAACCTATTAAGAGAAGGCTTGGATTTACCCGAAGTTTCTTTAGTTGCTATTTTAGATGCTGATAAAGAAGGTTTCTTAAGGTCAGAAAGATCATTGATACAAACTATTGGAAGGGCGGCAAGAAATGATCGCGGACGTGTGATAATGTATGCCGATAAAATTACCGACTCTATGCGAATTACCATGGATGAAACCAACCGTCGTCGTGAAAAACAAATTAAATACAACGAAGAGCATGGCATTACACCCAGAACAGTTGGTAAAACTCGAAGTGAAATTATCGAACAAACTTCGATAATGGACTTCAAAGGCGGTGTTCAACAAATTTATCAAGAAGATACTGCTGAAGCGACTTTGGCTGCTGATCCAATTGTACAATACATGACCAAACCCGAGCTTAAAAAATCGCTCGACAATACAAAGAAAGAAATGTTGGCCGCTGCAAAAGAAATGAATTTTTTAATGGCTGCTAAACTTCGCGACGAAATGTATGCCCTCGAAAAAATGATCGAGGAAAAATTCGGGAAGTAACAATTCGTAAGAATTCTGGTCAAATTGCGTTAAAGAATTATATTTGCAAATCATGGGACTACTACGTTTTCTATTCATAGCTATCGCCGTAATTTATATCATACGAATATTGGCCCGTCTTTTTATGCCTTATCTTTTTAAAAAGGCCGCCGAAAAAATGACCCAGAAGATGAATAACCAAGCAGGTCAACAACAAGCTAACTATCAAAGCACAAATAAAAAACCCGAAGGCACTATATCTGTAGACTATGTTCCGCCGAAGGAAAGGAAAAAGCCAAAATTGGACAATGCTGGTGATTTTGTGGATTACGAAGATTTGAAATAAGTATAGCATTTGAAAAGCAATTTCCTTTGCTTTTATGCTCCAAAAGACCTTGCATAAGCTAAATCTTTTATCCACCTCAAATCTCAATGCAAAAGAAGGATATCGCTGCTATTTGGTTTAGATAACATCCTTTCAACAATCAAATTCAAATCATTTATATTTACCAATAAAATAATTGAATGAAAGAATTAGAACTTGAAATAATCAGTTTAGATTTATTGCCCTCATACTTGAAAC
>JBKJLB010000113.1:0-3177 GCA_046597075.1 Pelobium sp. | reverse complement strand
AAAAGCCAAGGGAATTGAGTTCTTAAATACACCAGAAACTTATTATGATGATTTATTAGAACGTGTGGGCGAAATTGATGAAGACATTGCACCACTTAAAGAGTTAAAGATTTTGGTAGACAGAGATGAAGAAGGTTATCTACTGCAAATTTTCACCAAGCCTTTGCAAGATCGTCCAACAGTTTTCTTTGAAATCATTCAGAGAAAAGGGGCACAATCTTTTGGAGCAGGTAATTTTAAAGCTTTATTCGAAGCGATTGAAAGAGAGCAAGAATTAAGAGGTAATTTATAATTACTGTATCAGATTATAAATTGATACCGTATTAAGAGTATTATCTTTTAGTTTTTTGATAAATAAATAAAAGGCTTTTGTTTTCCTCCAAAACAAAAGCCTTTTTTTATGACATTTGCGATATGTTATTGAATACAAAATTCACATTAATAGATCAACTACAGGTTCATCAACTTCAAAAAGTATCAAAAGAAACTTTTACCGAAGCTTTTGCAAAAGATAATACAGAAGAAAACTTAAAACACTATTTAACAGTGGCTTTTAATGTCGAATCTTTAATTACCCAAATCAACAACCCAGCCTCTGAATTTTATTTTCTTGAAATTGATGGAGAAATTGCTGGTTATTTTAAAATCAATATCGGCGAAAGCCAAACGGAAATTAAGGGTGCTGATGGGCTAGAATTAGAACGTATTTACATTTTCCAAAAATATCAAAGCAAAGGTTTAGGAGGTTTTATAATAAATGAAATCAAAATAAAAGCTATCCAAAAAGATAAAAAATACATTTGGCTTGGCGTTTGGGAAAATAATGTAAAAGCCATTAAATTTTATCAGAAACTAGGGTTTGAAAAGTTTGATGAACATATTTATCCTATTGGAGACGATCCTCAAACAGATTGGATGATGAGGTTAATCATTTAAGATGATTCTGTATTTTAACTTATTCTAATAAACCCTATAAACTAGCTGCACTTATAAGGATACAATTATTTGACTTAAACTAACAATGACAAATAATTTAAATATAAAATTTAAGCAAAAAAGAAAACATATATCATTTAAACGAAAATAAAGCGATTTAAAATAAATTTCATTTTCATTCAACGTTCAAAATTTTATCTTTGGCTAAACATTAATCTGAAATTATTTTGAAAAAACGAATTGCTATTTTTGCATCAGGTTCAGGTTCTAATGCTCAAAAGATCATGGAACACTTTAAACGTAGTAACGATGCGGAAGTAGCCCTAATTTTAACTAATAATTCAGACGCTTATGTGCTCCAAAGAGCAGATAACTTCGAAGTCCCAACTCATATTTTCGGCAAAAAAGAGTTCTATCAAACCGATAGAATTATTCAATTATTAAAAAACTTGAACATCAATTTGGTAGTGCTAGCTGGCTTTCTTTGGTTGGTTCCAGAAAATTTATTAAAAGCATATCCAAATAAAATCATCAATATTCATCCTGCATTATTACCCAAATTTGGTGGAAAAGGAATGTATGGAGATAAAATTCACTCGGCTGTGTTAGAAGCTGAGGAACATGAATCTGGCATTACTATCCATTTTGTAAATGAAGCTTTTGATGAAGGCGAGATTATTCACCAATCTAAATTTAAAATAGAGAAAGGTGATGATATAAAAATGATGAAATTTAAGATTCAACAATTAGAGCATTTACACTTCCCAAAAGTGATAGAAAGTTTATTGAAAAAGATGAAAAGCGCATAAAAAACTGCAGAATGTGCTGCAGTTTTTTGTGTTTAAGAACTTAAATAACTTCTAGATATTCGTCGTAAACATAACCCTCTATACCAGCTTCATTTTTTATCAAAGTCCATTGATCGTTAGCTCTTCCCAAAATAACAACTTCACTACCGTGGGCAGCTTTAGCCACAACAGGCTGATCTATCCCAGGACCTTTTCTAATATTCAAGTTGGATGATTTGGTAACCACCTTAGCTTTTGATCCAGTTGGAGAATTTACATCTACATTTAAAACTAGGTCTCCAGATCTAAAATCTGGGTCAATTTTACCATATTCGTCCCAAAGTTTGTTCTTGGTTGATGCATCAGTAGTTAATCCATTTATATACAAAACCCCACTTTCATCTTTTACATTTAAATTGGTAACATTGCTATTTTGAGCCATTTGAATCAGACTCGCATATTTATCTTTTAATTCCATGTTTACTGATTAATTAATTTCTAATTTATTTTCAACTTTCTTTGGCTTTAAGTCATTTATAATTTTCATTAAAGCTGGTAACCTATCTCTTGAAATTTGACCTTTCAAAATAACCACGCCATCATCTACATCTGCTTTAACACCTTCAAAACCTTTAATGGCAGTTTCTACATCATTTTCTAATTTAGAATCTGGTGTAATGTCAATATCTGGTGTGTTGATACTGTCTAATTCATTACTCACTTCCGTTTGAGTTTCTTTAACTTTATCATTATTACAGGATGATAAGTTGAAGGTTGCAATTCCTAATCCAAGGATCATCGCAATTTTTAAGTTGTTAATTTTCATGTTTTTTAATTTGTTTTGTTTAACTTTTAATGTCAAATGCAAAAACCATGACAATTTTCAACTTTGATTAAATTTATTTTAAACTTTACTCAAAATCTAAAAATTTATTAGTCAAATACATCAGTAATAAATCAAAAAATTAAAAGTTTAGCAGCTATGATATCAACACATCCCAAATGCGATTGAAAGCTTATTGAAGAAGATGAAAAGTATTTAAAATAATGTGCTCTTCTTTTTCTTACTAGATCAAAAAAACTATCTTTGCGGTTCTAACAAAAAATTCTTCATGAGTCACACCGTAAAAATCAAGAATGCCTTAATTTCTGTATTCTATAAAGACAATTTAGACCCTATTATCCATCAATTGAATAAATTAGGAGTGAATATTTACTCTACAGGTGGTACAGAAAAATTTATTAAAGATTTAGGTGTTGATGTGATTCCGTTAGAAGATTTAACTTCCTATCCTTCTATTTTAGGTGGCAGGGTAAAAACGCTTCATCCAAAAGTTTTCGGGGGAATATTAACAAGAAGAGGACATGAAGGCGACCAAGCGCAAATTGCTGAGTACGAAATTCCTGAAATTGATTTGGTGATTGTTGATTTATATGCTTTTGAAGAAACGGT
>JBKJLB010000063.1:0-3582 GCA_046597075.1 Pelobium sp. | reverse complement strand
TTCTCTGATAGAAACATTGATGGGGTGGAACTTCACTTTTTTATCCAAATCATCAAAAATGGCAAACAATCGTTCCTGCTGTTTAGACGAATCTGTTAATATGAAATTGGTAACTTTTTGATCTTCGTTTTGCTTGATGTTATGCATCAGCAAATTAAAGTCTTTATTAAATGACGGTTGCGGACGAGCATCAAAATTGATAACCTCTGTTGGATGATAGAAAAACTGCTTTCCAAACTCTATAACTGGGAAATCATTTAATTGATCGGATATCATTTTTTCATCCGTAAAAGCAAACTTTGGGTCAATCCAATCTGGGTTTTGTTGCTTTTGCTCTGCAGATAACGCTTTCCATAACTCAACTGATTTTTTATATCCAGTTTTGATAATATCGAACGTGAATTGAACATCTTTAAACCAAATTACAGCATCTCTGTCAATAAACTCTAGCAAAGAAATATTGCTTTCTGTTAAAAATTTAGCTTGTACATTAGGAACAATAGTGATAGATTTTACCTGTTCTACCGAAAGTTGATCTTCAATTTCAAAAGTCCGGATAGATTCAATATGATCACCAAAAAACTCTATCCGATAGGGTAGCTCATAAGAGAAAGAAAAAATATCTACAATTCCACCACGAACAGAAAACTGACCTGGCTCGTAAACAAAATCAGTTCGCTCAAAATCATAATCTATCAAAAACTCATTAATAAATTCGATACTCAGCTTATTATTAATAGAAATTTCTAATGTATTTTTTTCTAGGGCGCTCCTGTCAATTACCTTTTCGGCCATTGCCTCAGGATAAGTAACAATCAAGTTTCCAAATTCAGCGGTGTGGTTCAGTTGATTCAAAACCTCAGCCCGCATTAATACATTTGCAGAATCTGTCTGAGTAAAATCAAAAGATTTACGGTAGGAGGAAGGAAAAATCAATACCTCTTTTTCCATCAAATTTTCTAAATCAGCTTGAAAATAATTTGCTTCTTCTCTATCCGCAAGAACAAAAACCATATTTCTATGGTTAAGAAAGTAATTTGCGGATGCCACAAAAGCGTCTAAAGAGCCTATAAGTCCTTTTAATTGTATCCTCGCGTTTTTAGATTGAACAGATTTAGTTAAATCTAATATTCGCTTGTCTGTCTTGTAACCCTCTAGTATTTCTTTGATATTCATATCTGGATTCTGGTGCAAATATAGCTATTGGTTTTAACCATTATAAAACATAAAGGTTGTTAGGGAAGCAGATTAACTTTATATTTAATTTATTAACTAATTAAAGTAATAAAAAATGAGAAATGCAGTCATTTCAGGAGTAATTATTGGTCTAGTATCCGCTTTATGGATTGTTTTAATGCAAAAATTTGGTTATAACCCTCAAAACATCGAAGAATCAAAAAATAGCTGGATAGAATATACTTCAATACTTATCCCGTTCATAGGTCTTTATTTTGGAATTAAAGGCTACAGAAATGAACGAGGCGGAAAACTCAATTTTTTCGAAGGCATTTTCGAAGGTTTTAAGATTTTAGCAATAGGTGGCCTTTTGGCTGCAACAGCTAGCTTTATATACATATCTATTTTTGCTAAAGCGCTAACTGTGGATTATATGGAAAGAATATTTGGCGCTGTTGTGCTTGGCTTGCTTTTTACTTTGGTAAATGCGCTTTTGTTAATGACGACTCCAAAGCGACTTTAAATGACTGTTTATTACAAAAAAATACCCATTGATTTAATCTTCTTAACCTCTGCATTACTTATGCTTTTTTTGATGGATGTGAGTGCTCATCATTCTAGCCTTTGTCCGTTTTCGTATTTTGGTTTTAAATATTGCCCAGGTTGTGGATTAGGACATTCCTTGCATTACTTCATGCATTTTGAATTTTTAAAATCATGGCAAGCTCATCCGATAGGCTTCTTCGCTTTTTTTGTAATAATTCATCGCATTTATACTCTAACAATTAAAACCTTTAAATCATGAACGATCAATATTTATTTTCATTTTCAAACATCACTTCAGAAGAGATGATGTTTATTAAACAAATAACAGACGGATTAAACGAGGAAGAGAAGAAACGCTTTATGATGATTTACAGCGGAAAAAGAAGAGATCCACAACATATTTTGTTTTTCGCCATACTTGGCTTTTTTGGAGTAGCTGGCGTTCAAAGATTTGCCACAAATCAAATAGGAATGGGTATTCTTTACTTGTTAACTGCTGGCCTTTGTTTAGTTGGGACAATAATAGATTTAATCAATTATAAAGATATAGCCAATGAGTATAATCATCAAATGGCGATAGAAAGCAGACAATTTCTAACAATGATGAATTAATTACTGCAATATCTTCTAAATTAGCACCATGATATTACGAGAACTCGCGACGTATTTAGAAGAAATTGCTCCGCTAAACTACCAAGAAAGTTATGATAACGCTGGCTTAATTGTAGGTTCTCCTGATAAAGAAATTACAAAAGCGTTAATCAGCTTAGACTGTACAGAAGCCGTTGTTAACGAGGCTATTCAGCAGAATTGTGATATTATTATTTCTCATCATCCCATAGTTTTTAAAGGCCTAAAAAAATTAAATGGAAGTAATTATGTGGAGCGTGTTATTATAAAAGCAATCGAAAATAAAATTGCTATTTATGCGATCCATACAAATTTAGATAGTGTTTTAAATGGTGTAAATGCTAAAATTTGTGAAAAAATTGGTCTTCAAAACTGTCAGATATTAGCTCCAAAATTAGGTTTATTAAAAAAATTAGTGTTTTTCGTTCCTAAAGCTAACGCTGATGAAGTGAAAGATGCCATATATATTGCAGGAGCTGGTGAAATTGGTAATTATAGCGAATGCAGTTTTAATGTGAATGGCATTGGAACTTTTAAAGGAAATAAAAACTCAAACCCTTTTGTTGGCGAAAAAAACATACTTCATCAGGAAGAAGAAACACGTGTAGAAGTGATCTATCCGGCAATAGCCGAAAGAAAAATTATAGCTGCATTATTGGCTACGCACCCCTACGAAGAGGTGGCTCACGATATTTATTCCTTAGATAATTCTTTACAGGATATAGGCGCTGGAATGATAGGTGAATTAGAAAAAGAGATGGATGGATTAGATTTTCTCCATTTATTGAAGAAAAATATGGACATAAGTGTGATTAGACATACCGAAATACTAGCTAAAAAAGTAAAACGAATTGCTGTTTGCGGCGGTTCTGGCAGTTTTTTATTAAGTAAATCAATTCAGGCTAAAGCCGATGTTTTTGTAACTGCCGATTTTAAATACCATGAGTTTTTTGATGCCGACGGAAAAATACTAATTGCAGATATTGGACATTTTGAAAGTGAGCAATTTACGCAAGAATTACTATTGCAATTTATTACAAAAAAATTTCCTAACTTTGCGGTCCGTTTAACTGAAAATAATACAAACCCAATAAAATATTTGTCTTAATGGAACAAACCGTAGAACAAAAGCTAGAAGCTTTATACGAGCTACAAACCATCCACACTAAAGTTGATAAAATCCGTCAAACTCGTGGAGAACTTCCAATGGAAGTGGCCGATTTAGAAGAT
>JBKJLB010000269.1:0-3056 GCA_046597075.1 Pelobium sp. | reverse complement strand
TTTTTAGTAATGGCAATTGCCTTTACTAAAAATACTTTTTTACTCACTTTAGTAAAGGCAATTGCCATTACTAAAAATACTTTTTTACTCACTTTAGTAAAATTGTTTTTTTGGTGTTCGTGAATCTTCGATTTCATTTTTTTCGATTTAAAAGTTAATTGTTTCTAATTTTATAATACAAATATTAGATGCGATTCTATTTTAAATCTATGCTAAATCAAGAAAAACTAAATTAAAATAAAATGGGAATTAGTATCAAAAACTAACTCCCAAATATTTTTTCTTTAAAGAAAATTTAAATTCATTCTTTTACAGATGTTCCATCTGCTTTAAAAGCAAGGCTTTTACTTTTTAATCCTTTTTTCAGGTCAACTTCATAAATAATTCCATGTTTAGCAGTTTCCGTTTTATCTGCTTCTGCAATTTTCCAATCACTATATTTCATTTTAACTTTAGATAAAACCGCTGCGGGTAAACTTGAAGTTTTAATTTCTTGTTCGGTTTCTAACCAAGTTCCATCTTGACCGAAGTTAGCAGAAATTTTTTCGCCGTCGAGTGTAAATTCCGCTTCCCATTCCTTTGGACCTTCCTTACCCCAACTAACTTTCGTTGCTGTAGGGAATTTTTTTGTAAAAGCATCAGATACCACTTTCGGAGGTGTGCTTGCAAACGAACAACTGTAAATTAATACAATTGCTAAAATCATCATTACTTTTTTCATCATTTTATTTTTTTTATTGTAAATCATTTTACACTACAAACCTAAGTATCAAATCTATTTTGTTTCTATTTAAATACTGTAGCAATTCAGTTATTATTTAATCGCTAAAGTAAATCGATGCCTGTTGGCAATGAACTTATATTTTAGCGATAATCCACTTACTTCAGCGATTTCATTTGCGATTGCTAAACCCAAACCAATAGATAAATGTGACGTGGAGTTTTTTTGAAAACGTTTAAAAAGTAGTGCCATGTTCAATGGCTCCTCAATACCTGTGTTATGTATAGTTAGACTAGTTGCCTTGATAAAAATCACAATACATCCCTCTGCTACATTATGTCTAATGGCATTTTGTAACAAATTGTTAACTAGTATCAAACATAAATCTGGGTTCATAGTAATTAAGAAATCTTCTTCAATATTTTTGAGTACAACAATTTTATTTGCTTTAATGTACTCTTCAAATAAAACTAAAGAATTATCAATTATCTTTTCGACAGAAACTTTTTCAGTAGTTTTAAATTGTCTGTTCTCAATTTTAGTCAGTAATAAAAGAGATTGGTTTAAACGTATTAATTTTGAGCACGCATCGTCAATGGCAACTATTATCTCTATTTCATTTCTATTTAAATTTTCAGATTGAATAAGTAAATCAACTTTAGATTTTATTACTGCCAATGGTGTTTGTATTTCGTGAGAAGCATTTTCGGTAAACTTCTTTTGACCATTATAATCTACCATCATTTTTTCCATCATTGCGGTAAGAGAGATATTTAATTCTTTAAACTCTTTTACGGATGTTTTAGCAAATACCGGTACATCATTATCGCTGGCACGAAAGATTTTTAAATTGTGAATCGTCTTATAAAAAGGTTTCCATAATGTTTTTGAAACCCATAAGTTGATAAGCATTGAAACCAAAAATAAGAAAAACAGAATGAAAATTAATAAATAGAATATACCTTCAATCAATTCGTCGAATTCTAATGTACTTCGCCAAATCTTTAATTGATAATTGGCATTACCAACTTTGACTATAGAGGTTATCATTCTATTAGCGGCCAACTCATTCTCTGCTCTGTCTAAGATTAATGTGTCGGTAAATGTCATTGTAGCACCATTTTTAAAATGGGCTTTTGTCACTTTATCTATTTGGGCTTCTTTACTTTTAATTATAAGTTTTAAAGGAATTGTATCATTATTTTTTAAGTATTGCTCGACTTGAATCTTCCGATTAAGCAATAATTCATTATTGCTATCCTTAACTTCTTTGGTGATAACATAATAACAAATTAAACCCGATAAGATTAATATAGGAATACTAAATACTAAATAATATAAACTTGTTTTAGCGAGTAATTTCATTCTTGTGTTTTAAAATTATAACCTATTCCATAAATGGTTTGAAGATAATCTTCACATTTTTTTTCTAATAATTTTTTTCGAAGATTTTTTACATGATTGTATATAAAATCAAAGTTGTCCAATCTATCGGCATTATCACCCCAAAGATGCTCCGCTAAGGCGTTTTTACTAACTACACGATTTTTATTAGCTATAAAATAAAGCAATAAATCGTATTCTTTTGATGTCAAAATCATATTCTTACCGTGAACAAATACACTTCTTTCAACCGGAAGAATTTTAATCTCATTGACAACAATTTCTAAATTACCATCAAAACTTTTTCGTCTAATTAATGCCTTTATCCTAGAGTTGAGTTCTGATAAATGAAATGGCTTTGGCAGATAATCATCGGCACCAAGATCTAAACCATAAATTTTATCATCAAGTGAATTTTTTGCGGAAATAATAATAACGCCAGCTTTCGATTTTTTAAGTTTTATTACTTTTATCAAATCCAATCCCGATCCATTAGGCAACGTAATATCTACCAAAATACAATCGTAATCATATATCGCTATTTTCTGTTCGGCTTTACCATAATCCGCTGCAATTTCTACAACATTGCCTTCCATTTCAAAGTATTGTTTAATACTTTTTTGCAATTCTGGTTCATCTTCAACTAACAATATTTTCATAATTAAGGTCTTTACTTTTCAATAACCATCAAGGTTGCTATAAGTTCATAAATTTAAACAAGTTTAGAACGCAATACTTTAAAAAATCATAATAACACCAACCAAAGTATAACTTTCATTCGAATTGAATGAATAATGAAATTTAGGCTCAAAATCTTTTATAGCTACAACAGCAGTATTGCTTTTTTCGGTAATTCTTGATTTGACAATATTTTTACCGATAATATAGCCCATAAATACTGCAATAGGATAATCCGAAGCCCAATGCACTTTACTTTGCAACATTTCAAAAC
>JBKJLB010000229.1:0-4992 GCA_046597075.1 Pelobium sp. | reverse complement strand
CCTAAAGGTAAATCCATATATTCTGCTATTTCTTCATAAGAAAGCTCATCAAAATATCTTAAAGTAATTAAGGTCTTATAACGCATTGGCAGTTTGTCTATAATTTCTTTAAGTTGTTCGGTTTGTTGCCTTTTAATTGATGTTTCCTCTGGATTTAAAACATCACTTTTAATTTCAAAAACACGATCATCATTATCTTTATCAACAAAACCATCTATCGAAGTTGTTAGAATTTTCTTTTTTCTAATAAAATCAATACTTCCGTTAGTAGCAATTCTGAAAAGCCAAGTGCTAAATGCATAGTCTGGACGATATTTTTCTAAATTCTCAAAAGCTTTTGCAAAAGTTGTAACAGTGATATCCATGGCGTCGTCTTTATTGTTCACCATTTTCAAAACCATAAAATAAATAGAGTCTTTATACCGCTGCATTAATTCTGCATAGGCTTTCTGATCTCCTTTTTTAGCTCTTTCTACAAAGCTGAAATCATTTTTTGCATTCCCAGAAAAATTTGGATTTACTTCCATGCCACTTTTTTCTTATTAAAAATACCTGTAAAGCTAACAGCAATTAAATAAATATAATAAAAAGGATCTAAGAATATCAACCACCATAATAAATCATTACTCACCAATTTTTTAATTGGCTTGTAAAAAACATACAACTGTAAAACTAATCTTAATAAAAAGAAAACTCCTAAAAGAAGTGGTTCAACTCGTAATATTAAGCATGCAATTAAAAGTAAATAAAAACCAATTGCTGATACAGCCTGTAAACTTAAATGAAGCTGATGCTGCTTTTTATAAAATTTACCTGCCCCAACATGTCTTTTCTTCTGATTCCAATAGGCACCCCATGTTTTTTTTGGCTCGCTTAAAACTTGAGAATCAGAGGCAAACTCGATGCTTACATTGTCAACTGTAGCATTCTGGTTAACAAATAAATCATCATCACCAGATGGAATATGCATATGCGCTGCAAATCCCTTTCCCTTAAAAAAAAGTGACTTTTTATATGATAAATTCCGTCCAACACCCATATAAGGCATCCCGTTTAAGGCAAATGAGAAATAGTTTAATGCTGTTTGAAAAGTCTCGTACCTAATTAATTTATTCAAAACACCACTGTGATGCTCATATGGAGAAAAGCCCAAAACAATTTCCTTATCAGGAGATTGATAATGACGAGTGATTAATGAAATCCATTGATTTGAATTAGGAACACAATCAGCATCGGTAAAAATTAAATGTTCGTTATTGGCAGCTTTTATTCCTAAAGTGACTGCAAATTTTTTGGCGGTTTTATGCCGTGGATGTTCCTCAATTTTTACAACTTTTAAATTAGAATAAGTAGCCTGAAAAGTTCTTAAAATATCCTCACTATTATCATTAGAACAATCATTCACTACAATAACTTCAAAATCAGGATAATCCTGATTTAATATGGTAAGCAAGTTTTGCTGCAAGTTTTCTGCTTCGTTTCTGGCGCAAATAATTACTGAGACAGGAATTTTGTTTAAAGAAGTTAAATCCTCAACAGATTTGTAAACTCCTAATCTTCGCTGAATAAACAACAAATAATATAGCTGAATAAAAAAGCAAAGCAGAAATAGAAAGAAAATAATGTAATTAAAATAAATACTCAAGTGCGTTGTGTGTAAAATTTCTCAAAATTAGCTTAAAAACAGACAATGCCAAGAAAATACTTAAACCTAAGGTATTAAAAATTACTATTTTTGCCAGCCATTAACAAGATTAGATGAAATTTAAATTAACGGCAAAAGATTCTTCTTCAAAAGCAAGAGCTGGAGTTATGAATACCGATCATGGTGAAATAGAAACACCTATTTTTATGCCTGTTGGTACTGCAGGTACTGTTAAGGCAGTACATCAGCGTGAGTTAAAGGAAGATATTAAAGCACAAATTATATTAGGTAACACCTATCATTTATATTTAAGACCGGGTTTAGATACTATAAAAGCCGCTGGAGGTTTACACAAATTTAATGGATGGGATAAACCTATTTTAACCGACAGCGGAGGTTACCAAGTTTATTCTTTAACTGAAGTAAGAAAAATTAGAGAAGAAGGTGTAACCTTTAAATCACACATTGATGGATCTAAACATTTATTCACTCCAGAGAATGTAATGGATATTCAAAGGGTAATTGGGGCTGATATCATCATGGCTTTTGACGAGTGTACTCCTTATCCATGCGAATATAATTATGCCCGCCGTTCCATTGATATGACGCATCGTTGGTTGAAGCGCTGTATCAATCGTTTTGATGATACCGTACCTCATTATGGTTACGATCAAACTTTATTTCCTATTGTACAAGGCTCGGTTTATAAAGATTTAAGAGTTAAATCTGCAGAGTTTATTGCAGCACAAAACAGGGAAGGAAATGCAATTGGGGGTTTATCGGTTGGTGAACCAGCAGAAGAAATGTACGCCATGACCGAAGTGGTTTGCAATGTTTTACCATACGATAAACCAAGATATTTGATGGGTGTAGGTACGCCGATCAATTTGTTAGAGAATATTGCATTAGGTATTGATATGTTTGATTGCGTGATGCCTACTAGAAATGCAAGAAATGGGATGTTATTTACCAGAAATGGTGTGATTAACATTAAAAATGAAAAGTGGAAAAATGATTTTTCACCAGTTGACCCTGATAGTGATTTATTTTCTGACTTAAATTATTCAAAAGCATATTTAAGACATTTAATTCACTCAAAAGAGATTTTAGGTGCTCAAATTGCTACTTTACATAATCTACATTTCTATATTTGGTTGGTTAAAGAAGCTAGAAAGAAAATTATAGCTGGCGAGTTTTATGATTGGAAAAACAAAATGGTTCAAGTTTTAGGACAAAAACTTTAATGAAGTTCATAGATAAATACATTAAACTTATAGATTGGTATATTATTAAAAAATACTTAGGGACTTTTGTATTTACCCTTATTATTTTCACCATAATATCTGTTGTTTTTGATATATCTGAGAAATTAGATGATTTTTTGACTGGAAATGCAACTTTTGGTCAGATTGTTTTTCAATACTATGGTGGGTTTGTTCCATTTTACCTCAATTTCCTTTCGCCTTTAATCAACTTTATTGCAGTTATATTTTTTACGGCTAAAATGGCCGATCAAACTGAGATAGTGCCAATTTTATGCGGCGGAGCAAGCTTTAATCGCTTTCTAAGACCTTATTTTATTGCATCAACCCTTATTTTTATAGTGAGTATGATTTTTAATCAGCTCATTATTCCTGAAACTAATCGTTTAAAAACCAATTTTGAGAATACTTACTTAGAAGACAAAGCAAATACGAGAAACAATGTTCATATACAGCTAAATAAATCTACTTATGTGTACATGGAATCATTTGATAATAATAATAATACCGGTTACCGATTTTCCATAGAAAAATTTGATGGAGACGAGATCAAATCTAAATTAATGGCTGATCGTATAACTTGGGATTCTGTTGCTAGGAAATGGAAAATATATAATTACACCATAAGAAATGTTAATGGCTTAAAAGAAAGCATGGAAACTGGTCTGGAAAAAGATACTACACTAGATATGAAGCCTTTAGATTTTGACGTAAGAGATAATATATACTCGGCCATGAACTATTGGGAGCTTAACGATAAAATTGAAAAAGAAAAAATTAGAGGTTCGGGTATTATGGTAAATCTAGAACTCGAAAAATACAAACGTTGGGTTTACCCCTTTTCAACCTACGTTTTAACACTAATTGGAGTAGCATTATCGTCTCGCAAAGTAAGAGGTGGAGTTGGTTTGCCACTTGGTATAGGCATTGGCATGAGCTTTCTTTATATCCTACTCATTCAATTTGCAAATGTATTTGCGCTAAAAGGCGGTCTTCCTCCAATCATAGCCGTTGTTATTCCAAACCTAATTTTTGGAAGCATTGGAGTAGTTTTAGCTATAAAAGCCCCTAAATAGATGAAATTTTCGCGTCAAAGTAACCTTTTGATATTGCATATCACAGTTATCGTATGGGGATTTACGGGTATTTTAGGAGCATTGATCTCTATCAATGAAACAGCCTTAGTTTGGTTCAGAGTATTAATTGCAGCAGTTTCTTTGTGGATTTATTTTATATGGAATAAAACTGATTACAAAGTTACCAAGAAAGTATTTTTTCAATTGTTCTTCACTGGTGCCATTGTTGGCCTACATTGGATTCTATTTTTTGGATCAATTAAAGCATCTACGGTTTCAGTAGCTATGGTTTGTTTATCATCCTTGACCTTATTCACAGCCATATTAGAACCAATATTAAATAGAGTTAAGATTTCTAAACTTGAAATAGTGGTAGGATTGTTTATTATTCTAGGGATTTACATGATTTTTAAGTTCGAAACCGAATATAAAATTGGTATTCTTATGGGGCTAGGGAGTGCATTGTGTGCAAGTTTATTCTCTATTATAAACTCCAAACAAGTTAAAAATAGACCAGCACCCATTATCAGTTTTTACGAATTATTAGGCGCATTCTTTTGGATAACTATTTATCTTTTCATTAAAGATGGCTTTAATATAGCCATGAAACCAACACTTTTAGATAGTTTTTATTTGCTAATTTTAGGTACAGTTTGTACCTCAATTGCCTATGTTGCTGGTGTATCTGTGATGAAAGAATTAAGTGCTTTTAGAGTGGCGTTAATTACAAATCTAGAACCTGTTTATGCCATTATTTTAGCTCTAGTTATTTTCGGTAAGGATGAAGAAATGACATCTGGATTTTACCTAGGAGCCAGCATAATACTAGGATCAATTTTCTTATATCCAATAATAAAAGGAAAAATAGAAAAGAGAAAACTTAAAAAACAAATACCTATCATTTAAAAAATATACACTAAGCTATACTTTTAAAATATGTTCTTAATCTGTAAAAGAACAAATCAATAGCCTCTATTTACGTCTTATTTCTAAAGTTTTATTTCCAATA
>JBKJLB010000039.1:0-2866 GCA_046597075.1 Pelobium sp. | reverse complement strand
TTTCTTTGCACCCAAGGTTCAAACGCCCGAGGAAGTTGTTAAGGAGTGTTTTAAAAAATTAGGAACCACACCTTCTTTTGTTTCAGGCAGTGGAAATAAATTTGCTTCGTTTATTATGCAGAAATTAATGCCCCGAAAAATGGCTGTTACTATTATGGGCATTACCACAAGAAAAATGTACCGGCTGTAGGTTTATCTTATGAGCGAATTTTATGTATTTAATAAATCCAGGGAATTATACGATAAGGAACTTTTTTCACATAATCATTCCACAAAGTACCGTATTTTAATGCACAACGTTTATCATCATCTATCTGTCTTGGTAGGAGAAGTGCAACATAATAAAGTGGGTACAACCATGGACCTATTAAAAAAGGATAGCCTACACTAAGCGCAATACCGGTTCCCATTAAAATTTCTCCTAAATAATTTATGTGCCTGCTGACGCCCCAGAAACCATTTACCAGCAATGTCTTCTTTCCATCAGATATTGTTTCAGGCACTATTCCCAGAAAACTTCTTTCAGGATATTTTTTGAAAAGAAACTTTTGCATGTTGGCTCCTCTGGACAAACACCAACCACTGAAAAAAATAATTGCGTATATGATGAGTAACCAAAAGGGTGTTTGAGGATCAGGCAAATCTGCAGTTGACCATAAAGAAATTACATAAAAATAGGGATAAAATGCAATACACCCCCACCCCAATTTAAAGCCAACTCTTTCTGCAAACAAATCATACGTATATAAATGCACTTCTTCAAAAGTGAGGTAATCTATAAGAAAGTAAGTAAGCAGTATGGTGCATAAAAAAACTCCGGGGGATGCTGCTGCGCCAAATGTCTGATAATGATGTGTGGTAAAACTCAATGCATTAAGTTCTAACAAAGTAGCTCCGATTAAATACAACCACATTTTTGCATCTATTCTTCCCTGCCATAACTGCGGGTTTTCCAATCTTCCAAGATAGGAATCTTTAAAAAAGGAATCGCTGACTGCTTTGTAAGGCACCACCAAAATAATTGAAAAAGCAATGCCGAATGTTATAGCTCCAGCCAAACCATACCATCTTATTTTGTAAAGCCAATCCCATGAAAGTATATTATAATAGCCCAATAAAAACCAAATCAAGATTGATGTTAACATTACTAATATACCATTGAGCCTGTATCTTAATTTTTCGTTCGAATTAGCCTTTGTAACATAACCCGCTACCCAACGCCCGGGCATTATCGCATTTAAAATAAATATTAAAAAGTAAATCACAATAGGACTTAAAAATCCTGCTAATTTTTCCATAACTGTGCATCAATTATATCTTCATTCACTTTTTATAAATTTATTTAGGCCCATTAAATTATATTTAATCTTTTTAAAAATCTTTAAAAACAAATAAGAAGCTATTCGCACCAAACTTTTACTTCAAAGTAACAAGCATAACAGCAATTTTTGCCTTTTGTTCTTCGTAGGAACTGATGGCAAAATCATCACCAGTTGCCTTTGCCACATCTGCAGCTTTGGTTTCATACTCAGCCATCTGTTCTGGTTTTTCTTTATAGTTGTATCCTTCGGCAATTGTAAATAACACCCAAACGGCATCTTTTCTGTTTTTGAAATCAGCGTCTGCTTCTAAAGCAAGAGCAGTTTTCAAAACTTTGTTTCGCATAGAATCAGCATCAGTTTTAGCTTCTTCCCAATCATCATCATTTTTCGTTTTCAGTACAAATGCTTTTTTATAAAGTGAGAAAGCCGCATTGATACCATTGTAATAATCCTGCACCAAACTATATCCTCTGTCATAAAACCAAATAGATTCCTCCAGGTATTTTATATCATTCGTAATTTCAAACAAGCGCTTATTTATTGCTCCATTAAGTCCTAATACTTCAACATCGGATGTGTCTTTGGGATTAAGTGCACTAAGAATAACTTTTGCTTCTGCAAGTGCAAAAATATCGTCAGGCGCTCCCTTATAAGTGCACAAAGCGCGTCTGCATTCGATAAAAGCCAAATCACTTTTAGGAGCTAAATTTTTTTCAGTGTACTCCTTTGCTTTTTTAAATAATTCAATTGCAAGTTTCCAATCCTTTTTTTTCTTGGCAGTTTCAGCACGATCCATCAAAACAGAGAATGGTTCCATAGGTTCCTTTTCTTCTTTGTCTCCAAACAAGGAACTTACATCTGGATCGAGTACATCAAACACCGGACTATCAGACTGAAGCAAATTGTTCTCAAGATTTAAAACCAGTTCTTTCAGAGTTGTTTTAAATTTTTCTGCTTCCTCATCAGATATCCCTTCGGGAGCATGTTTGTAGCTATGGATTACATGATGACTAACATCAAATGGAGGATTTGGACTTAAGTGTGCAACATCTGAAATCAAAATTGTATGGCGCTTGTTTAAAGCATGACGAACACCTAACTCCCACAACGCATTGGCATTTAAGCAAGTGATATCGCAAACAACGATATCCGATTCCTTAATCGCTTTGATCATAACTTTATCAATGCTACCTGAAACATTCATGTCGCAAGCCCGTTGACATTTGATGCCCAGTTCATCAAAAACCGGTTTGATCAATTTTGTATAGGTTTGATTTAAATCCAACATTCTAACGGTACCTGTTGCGTAACTTGGTTTGGTGCCAAAGCCAATAACAACAAAGCAAAAATTGTAATTTTTCATTTGATTAATGTTTTAATAATAGTTTGTGAGTGTTGCGTCTGATAATGTAAAACGAATCTCATTGATTATGGTTTCAAGTAATGGGTTTTTACTGACGCAATATGCAAAAATATTTGACGGAAGAAATTCTGTTATGATCATTATAGCTTTTCAGAATTTCTTCCGTCAAATATTTTTGCAT
>JBKJLB010000244.1:0-3955 GCA_046597075.1 Pelobium sp. | reverse complement strand
GGTACAGATTACAATGGTCATTTAAAATTCAAATATAAATTAGGTAAGTTTTTCCTTTATGAAAAAGGAAACCATTGGAAAAAAGAACAATTAATTAGACCTGTTTTAAAAAATATCGATTAATGAAAATTGCAGGATTCACTTTTATAAGAAATGCGATCATTAACGATTATGCAATTGTAGAAGCAATTACTTCTATTTTACCTATTTGTGATGAATTTATAGTTGCCGTTGGCGACTGTGAGGATGAAACTAGAAAGCTAATAGAAGATATCAACTCACCCAAAATAAAAATAATTGACACCGTATGGGACATGAGTATTCGCGAAGGTGGTAGAACTTTCGCTACAGAAACTGATAAAGCTTTTAATGCGATTTCAAAAGATGTGGATTGGGCGTTTTACATTCAAGGTGATGAGTGTGTTCATGAAAAATATCTTCCCTTGATAAAAAAAGAAATGGAAGAAAATCTCAATAATAATAAAATTGAAGGATTGCTTCTTAAATACGTTCATTTCTATGGATCATATGATTATTACGGACAATCCAGAAGGTGGTATCGGAGAGAAATACGAGCAATTAAAAGAAACTTAAATGTTCAATCCTACCGTGATGCGCAAGGTTTTAGGATTGATGATCGAAAAATAAACGTAAAACTAATTGACGCCTATATTTATCATTTTGGGTGGGTTAAACCGCCAGCAGGTTTAATAAATAAAGTAAACAATTTCAATACCTTTTACCATGATGAGAACTGGTTGCAAGAAAATAGAATTAATGCTGAAGAGTTTGATTATGGCAATGCCGATAGATTATTGAAATTTGATGGAACTTTACCTGAAGTTTATCAAAACAGAAAGGCGAGAATGAATTGGACTTTTTCTTTCGACCCAGCAAAATCATCGAAAAAACTAAACTTTAGAAGAAGATTTTTAGCATGGATAGAGGATAGGTTTGGTGTAAGATTATTTGAATATAAAAACTACAATAAGACAAATTAAATACATACTTAATTTTCAAATGCTATTTTTGAAATTAAAACTTTATATAATCATACATTAAACAAACCTTAAATAACATGCTAAACTATATAAAAAGCTCTTTAGCTAGAAAAAAAGCCAGAAGAGTCACTCAAGAGTATCCTCCAAAAATTGAAACTTTTGACATTGGGAAATATGGCAAAATAGAATTTGCAAATTGGTCTAATCCGCTTGTTAGCCAGATAAAAATAGATTCTGAAATGATTGAGTTCTTTAATCAATTTATTAAAGAAGGAGATTTAGCTATTGATATCGGAGCAAATATTGGCGATACAACAGTTCCAATGGCAGTTTGCTCTGGAAAAACGGGTTTAACTGTTGGTTTTGATCCAAATCCAATGGTTTTAAAAATTTTAGAGAAAAACGCATCCCTGAATAGTGATAGGTATAAATTAGAATTCCAGCCTTATGCTATTTCCACAATGGACGAAGAATTTTTCTTTATTTCTTCTGAAGCTTCTTTTGCGAATGGAGCAATTTCTAAAGAAAGAAATAGTATCCACGGAAGTTTTGTATTACCTGATAAAATCAAGGGTGTTCATTTGAAAACGTTTTTAGAATCCAAATACCAAAACTGGATAAACAAATTATCTTTTATTAAAATTGATACTGAAGGATACGATAAAGAAATTATTAAGTCTATAACAGACTTAATAATGGAATATAAGCCAGTAATTATAGCCGAAAGCTTTGTGGGCGTGAGTGACGAGGCTAAAATTGAACTTTATGATGTAATTGCGAAAAATGGGTATGATATCTTTTACTTCGAAGACTTTAATATTAAAGCAGAAGTAAGAAAATTGGATAGAAATACTGACATGTTGAGTTTTAAAAAAACTATCAATATTTACGCAACACCAATAAAGTAAATTGAATTATACGTTAGTTTTGTGTTATCAATAAAATGGCGAACCAAATAGCATAATTTAATGATTTCAAACTATGCTTTTGCTTTATCAATAAATGAAAACTTATTTTAGATTACTTTCTTTTGCGAAACCAATAGGAAAATTTGCAGCGCCATACTTCATATTTACATTGTTGTATGCCTTATTTAATACCCTGGTTTTCTCTTTATTAATGCCTGTTTTAAACGTTTTGTTTCAACAGCAACCAAAAGAATCAGTGCCATTAACCTCTCCTAATTTCGACTGGTCTTTTCAATACTTTTCTGATCTTTTTAATTACCACTTCAACACCTATATTTTAGAAAACGGACAAAAAGGCGCCTTAATTTTTGTAGCAATTGCTTTAGTGATCTGTGTATTATTAAGTAATATTTTTAGATATCTCTCTCAAAGAATTATGGAGAATTTGAGGATTTACACGCTTCAAAACCTTAGAAAATCTGTATTTGAATCAGTTACTCAATTACATTTACATTTTTTTAATAGCGAACGCAAGGGAGATATCATTGCTAAAATAACTTCTGATGTGCAAGTGGTACAATTTTCGGTCACTAATACTTTACAAGTGATTATTAAAGAACCGCTATTGATTATCGGTTATATGTATTTGTTATTCACCATTTCTGCTCAACTTACATTATTTACATTATTGCTTCTTCCTTTATCTGGTTTTGTAATTGGCAGAATTGTAAAGAGTTTAAAGGCTCAGGCGGCAGAATCTCAAAACACTTTTGGTGTAATGGTGAGTTATGTTGATGAAGCCATTAGTGGAATGCGGATTGTTAAAGCATTCAATGCACTGCCTTATATTCACAATAAGTTTAATTCTGAAAACGATAAATATTCTAACATTAATAAATCGATTGCCAGAAGACAACAAATGGCTTCGCCAGTTTCTGAATTTTTGGGAGTGCTTACCCTTTCGGGAATTCTTATTTATGGTGGCTCTTTAGTTTTCGAGAATGACGCTAGCATTACTGCAGCAGGTTTTATCACCTACATTGCGGCTTTTTCACAGTTGTTACGTCCAGCAAAAGCCATATCAGATTCGTTTAGTAATATTAATCAAGGTTTGGCTGCTGGAGAGCGAGTGTTAAATTTAATTGATACAAAACCCGCTATCCAAGATGTTGAAGGAGCAAAATTAATTACTGACTTTAAAAATAACATCAGTTTTAGCCAAATTGATTTCTTCTATGGAGATAAGGCTATTTTACAGAATATCAATTTAACCATTCCAAAAGGCAAAACCGTTGCGTTAGTGGGTCCTTCTGGAGGAGGAAAATCAACCTTACTGGATTTAATCCCCAGATTTTCTGACCCGAAAGCTGGAAATATTACTTTTGACGGAGTAGATATTAAAACTGTAACTCAGGAGTCTTTAAGGAATTTAATGGGTGTAGTTAATCAGGAATCTATTCTTTTTAACGATTCGATTTACAATAACATCGTTTTTGGTCGCGAAGGTTTTACACAACAACAAGTGGAAGAAGCTGCGAAAATTGCCAATGCCCACGAGTTCATTTTAAAAACCGACAAAAGTTACGAGACAAATATTGGAGATAGAGGGATAAAGCTATCAGGAGGACAAAAACAACGGATTTGTATCGCAAGAGCTGTTTTGGGAAACCCACCAATTATGTTATTGGACGAGGCGACTTCTGCTTTAGATACTGAGTCAGAAAAACTAGTTCAGGAAGCTTTAGACCATTTAATGCAAAATAGAACTACGATTGTAATTGCACATCGTTTAAGCACTATCCAAAATGCAGATTTAATTGTAGTGATCGAAGCTGGTCAAATTATCGAACAAGGCTCACACAGCGAGTTGGTAAAGCACAATGGTTTGTACAAAAAGCTCATCACCATGCAAACTTTCGAATCTTAGCATTTTTTTAGCATATCCTTGCGGATGCATTCTTCACCAGCCATTAGCCACCACAAGTTCGCATACCTTTCAATTCCTTATGCGTTAAAAATAGCGGTGGTATACTTTTCATTACAACG
>JBKJLB010000074.1:0-2544 GCA_046597075.1 Pelobium sp. | reverse complement strand
CATGATTGGCATTGCCCGTTGCATTGCTATGGTTATCGTTTGGAACGATTTAGCCAAAGGCGATAACCTTTACGCAGCTGGATTAGTGGCATTTAACTCTATTTTTCAGGTATTATTTTATAGTTTTTACGCTTGGATATTCGTCACTAAACTACCACCGCTTTTTGGTCTCGAAGGATTAGAAGTCAATATTACCATTTCTGAGATAGCCTTCAGTGTATTCATATATTTAGGAATTCCTTTTTTAACAGGCTTGTTAACCAGATTTTTGCTCATCAAATTAAAAGGAAAGGTTTGGTACGATGACAAATTTATACCCAAAATCAGTCCGATTACTTTAATTGCACTGCTATTTACCATTTTAGTTATGTTTAGTTTAAAAGGAAAGCAAATTATTGCTTTACCGCTAGACGTTGTTAGAATTGCAATCCCATTGATTTTTTATTTTAGTATCATGTTCTTCACCGCATTTTATATTGCTAAAAAAGCAGGTGCTGGTTATGAAAAATCAACTTCTTTGGCTTTTACAGCCGCCGGAAACAATTTCGAATTAGGCATAGCTGTCGCAATTGCTGTTTTTGGCATCAATTCAGGCGTAGCCTTTGCAGCTGTTATAGGTCCATTGATAGAAGTCCCCGTATTGATATTATTAGTAAAATTTGCACTAAAACAACAATCAAAATTTAATTAATCATGAAAAACATCCTTTTTGTTTGCATAGAAAATTCTAACAGAAGTCAGATGGCACAAGCATTTGCAACTATCTATGGCGCTGAAAAAATAAAAGCATTTAGCTCAGGATCAAAGCCATCAGGAAAGATTAATCCCAAAGCCATTGCAGCTATGAAAGAGTTGGGTTACGACTTAACCACTCATGATTCTAAATCTTTAGATGAAATCCCTCAGATCGAATACGAATATGCCATTACCATGGGCTGCGGTGATGAATGTCCTTTTGTTCATGCTAAACACCGTGAAGACTGGCAACTCCCTGATCCACGCAACATGGAAGGTGAGGAGTTTAATAAAGTGAGAGATGAGATTAAAGAGCGAGTTTTAAATTTGCTACAGAAATTGGATTAACAATCATCTAAATTTTAATTATACCTGTATATTACGACCATAAAAGATTAAAAATTGAAAGAAGCACTCATCATATTTCTCAAATATCCAGAATTAGGTAGATCCAAAACAAGATTAGCAGCAACCATTGGGAACGATAACGCACTTAAAGTCTATAAAGAATTATTAGCACATACAAACGTGATTTCTAAAGAATTAAATTGTGATAAATATTTGTTTTATGACAAGGTGACAGCAAATAAAATGCCTTGGGGAGATGATATTTACCAGACTGCCTATCAACTACAAAGTGATTTGGGCGGCAGGATGCAAAACGCTTTTGAAACGCTTTTTGCTAAAGGATACGAACGCATCATCATCATTGGTTCTGATTGTTACGATTTAACCCAACAAATTATTGAAGAAGCATTTGAAAAACTTGAAGACAAAGAAGTTGTGATTGGACCTGCTAAAGATGGCGGATATTACTTATTGGGTTTAAAAAAGTTGATCCCTCAATTATTTACAGATGTAGCTTGGAGTACGGACGAGGTTTTTTCATCTACCACAAAAACATTAGATTCTTTAAGCATAGGTTACGATACTACAGCTATTTTATCAGATATTGATGTGTATGAAGACTTACCAGATAATTTAAAGTTATTAATTAGATAATAATACATAAATAATTGATTTACAATATTAATTAACTAAAAAGAAATACTAATTTAATCTGATGTTTTATAAATTCAGGGTTATATCTATCTATTCCATGGTCTGTATTTTCACAGAACATCAGTTGAAATTTCTTTATTTGAGGACACCGAATAAGGTATCTATTAAGCATAATTTCTAGCGTTAACGATAATAGGGACAACCCAGCTTGTGAACTTTTTACGAACAAACAGAGTATAGCAGATAGCCCCAAATGGGTCACTTTTAAGACATGTTACCTTTCCTTCTGCGGGCAGGAAACGCCCAAACTTTTAACCTTCAACTTTATACTTTCAACTTTAAACTCTCCATCTAAATCTTACAACCCCCTGACGAGTCCCTCCTTCCCTATCCGAAAATTTAAAATTATCTTTGCAGCGATTTAGGATATAAGAAATGAGTAAACACGGGAGAATTTTAGTAGCGATGAGTGGCGGAGTGGATAGTTCTGTTGCTGCGGTGATGTTGCATGAGCAAGGTTACGAAGTGATTGGATTAACTATGAAGACTTGGGACTATGCTTCTTCTGGCTCAAATTCTAAAGAAACTGGCTGTTGCAGTTTAGATTCTATTAATGATGCCCGTTCATTAGCGGTGGGTTACGGAATGCCACATTACATTTTAGACATTAGAGATGAGTTTGGCGATTTTGTGATTGATAATTTTGTGGATGAATATTTAGCCGGACGAACTCCAAATCCTTGTGTTTTATGCAATACGCATATCAAATGGGAAGCTTTGTTGAAACGAGCAGATAAATTAGATTGC
>JBKJLB010000041.1:0-7953 GCA_046597075.1 Pelobium sp. | reverse complement strand
CTTTGGTAGCGGGAGGATGATTCGAACATCCGACCTTTGGGTTATGAGCCTATTAATATACGGTTTCAAAAAATCTCAAAAAGTTCGAAATGGTCTTATTTTCATTGGTAAAAATAAAAATGATGCGTTTTTTGGACATGTTAAAAAATCAAGAAAAACCTCAAAATGTTTAAACTATGTTTAAACCAGGTTTAATTTTTTTGTATCTTTGAAAAAATAATCCGCCACCTTGGAAGTAGTAACCAAAAGGGCGGGTTAAACAAATGTTTAAACCAGATGGCTTCGTCAAAAATTCTTCTCTATAAAAGCAAACAAAAGAAAGATGGTACTTATCCTATTGCATTGCGAATTATAAAAGACAGAAAGGTTAAATATATTTTCTTCAGCATTTGGATTAAAGAAGAGTATTGGAATAAGGAAGATCTCCGTGTCAGAAAATCACACCCGAATGCTGCACGCATCAATAATTTAATTCTTAAAAAACTATCTGAGGCCGATGACTTATTATTAGATGCAGACACAAATCATAAAGATGTTTCTTCTGCACAAGTAAAAAAATCAATAAAACGTGGTGGAAAAGGAGCTTCTTTTTTTGCATTAGCAGAAGAACGACGGGCTGACTATATAAAAATGGGAAAACACGGCGTGGCTGGATCTGATAAAGCCAAAATAAATAATTTCAGGAAATTCCTTAAAGGAGAAGATATTAATTTCACAGATATAAATGTTCACTTATTAGAGAAATTCAAAATTTATTTAAGCTCTTTTCAAAAAGTAGGTCTTCGTTCTGTAATGAATCATTTACTTATTATTCGGACATTATTTAATAAGGCCATTTCTGATGGTCTTGTTGATCAGAAGCATTATCCTTTCGGTAAGAATAAAATTAAAATCAAATTACCAGAAAGTCATAAAATTGGATTAGATGAAGAAGAAGTGAAAAGGATAATCGCTTTGGATTTAGAAGAAGGCTCTACCCTCTTTCATGCACGAAATAAATGGTTGTTTTCTTTTTACTTTGCAGGCATGCGAATATCGGATGTCCTAAAATGTAAATGGTCTGATTTTTCTGACGGACGCTTACATTATAGAATGGGCAAAAACCAAAAAATAGTTTCAGTAAAGATTCCGGATAAACTAGGTGATATGTTGAAGTATTACGAAAAAGATAAAATCAAAAAGAGCGATTTTGTGTTTCCAGACATGAAAACAGCGATTATGTCAGATTCAGAAGATGTTTGGAGAAAATCAAATACAGCAATTAAAAACACAAATGATTATCTGCTAATAATAGCTGAGAAGGCTAAAATTGATAAGAAACTTACTAATCATATTGCTCGCCATTCCTTCGGAAATATTGCCGGTGATAAAATATCTCCTCAGATGCTTCAGAAACTATATAGACATACTGATATTCGTACAACAATGGGATATCAGGCTAATTTCATACACAAAAGTGCTGATGAGGCTTTAGATTCAGTAATTAATTTTTAATTGGCTTAAAATAAACTAATCAAAACCTTCTGAAAAGAATTCCGAAAGTGACATTTTGAATGCTTTAACAATTTTAACCAAACTAGTGAACCGGATATCCTCACCTTTTTCATATCTACCATATTGTGCTCTTGGTAAATTGTTATCGTAAGCAAAGTATTCATAATTAGTATACCCTGCTTTAATTCTTAGGCTTCTAATCCTTTTTGCGAGTTTTAAGGTATCCTTACTTGGCTTTTTCTTGAGTTTTAATCTCTTGCTAATCATATGTAAATGAAGAAATAAAGCCACAAGTTTATTACCATTATATAGTTACTACTATATAATGGTATTTTTTTGTATATTTGAATATGGAAATCGAAGAAATAAAAAAGGTATTGCAAGATGACTTTGATAATATGAAAGTAGGTCCTGCAACAAGAGCAAGAATTAAAATGGGTCCGGGTTTAGACTGGTGCTCAAATTACATTAAACATTGTATCGAAAAAGATAAAATTTCTTTTAGCGGAGCGAGGGGGCATCTTGAATCGGTGTTATGGGAAATGGGCTTTGGGCCAAGATAAAACAAGATGGATGAATTAAGGGAAGATATTAATAAGGTTATTGCTCTATGCGAAAAAAATAATAAGTCATTGTTTTATGGTGATCTTAAAGCAGAAAAGGAACTCTTAAGAGAGACGGTAAATTGGACAGGTGCTTTATATCCGGGTGAAAGGTTGGATGGCTTCATTTTTGCCTTTATTAAATCTAATTCAACAATATTAATAGTAACTGGCAAAGAAAATAATATCGAGCTTTCATCTGAAGTCCTGAATGAATATTTAGAAATTCATGAACCAGACAATATTTCACCTATTCAACAATCCTACAATTCAATTCGTATAAAACAAAAGCAAATAGTTTACTATCGGTTGGCTTTTTTCGACAATAAAGTATATTACGAGTTTAAAAAAATTGCTGAATGGAAAAAAGATTATGATGCTATTAAGACAATTAGTAATAATCTCCTTAGAGATATCGAAACCGAAAAACGACTCTCTTCCAAGAAGAGGCAGATGGAGATAGCAAGGAAAATAATTTCTGATAAAACATATTTGGCTACTGCGGATAAATACGAAAGAGATGAGATTGTTGAGAATTTAGCAAAGAAAGCTGGTGTTAAAAGCGCTGACGAATCCTGGTCGATTTCGTTTTTAGTTGAAAAACTTTACAACACCGAAGTCAAAAAGAAAATGGAAGAAGAATTAAAAAATAAAATTCAAGAACTTAAGGGTAAGGGCTACACAAAAGTTAAGATAATGGGTGAATTAGGAATAAGTAAAACCACCTTGGATAAATTATACTACTGAGCCTCAAACTTCATTCATAAAAACCCTGATGAAGCACTTGAATGTGTAAGTTTTGAATGAGTATTAATTATTTCGAAGAAGCCGCAATTAATAAAAGGACGAGGCCAAATAATAACAGACCGCCACCTGCGGAATTATCTACAGTTACTGTGGCGTATTTCTTTTGTGGAATTTTCGGTTTAGGAAAAATCATTTTTGGGACTGCAATAGTAAATGGGACCTTCATGTTACCCTCGATATAGGTTATTTCCGGTATTTGTGCATTGCCTTGCTTTTTTAATACTTTCGGCAATACAGGTAAAATTTGAGAAATAAAAATTGGCCGGTAAGTTTCTGTTTTTATTCTTGTCGAAACGTGAAGTAAAGTTTTTGTAAAGTAACCGCCCGTTTGACTATCATAAGAATATTGTCCAACTTGGGTAGCATGAACTATTGTTTTGCCATGCGGTGAATTTTTAATGTGTCGATCAAATATTTCTCTTGCCTCGTAAACTCCATCGAAATGTTCCCATTGTTCCCCCAAATCAAGAGTACCTGAAATACCAGTACCAATATAGTTTCGACAAGCATCTATTATAATTAATTGGCGGCGGCTGTCATTGATAAAGAACAAGTCTTCAATGTTGCTGTCACGCAATGCTACCATACGCTTAAATTCGTCCGTAGTATAGCCATGTCCCGAAAAATAAATGAAATTATAATCCGCTTTTGTTGAATGAACTACATCAAAAAGTTGGTCGAAAGTTGGATTAGGTAAAGTTGTTATTTCGTTAGCATACCACCTTCCACCTTTATCTGATTGGAGGAATTCCTTGAAATTTTCTAAATCTGTTGCAGGTCCAGGGAGAAAACTACTTCCGCTTCCCGGACAGCTAATCAAAATTGCTTTTCTGTTTACGTTACGCATTTGTCAAATATATATTTTACAATTTATAAATAAAGTATCTCGTGTATAAATTTTTTAATCATTTAAAACCTCGCTTCGCTCAATTTTAAAGCCGATTGGTTCACGGTTTTCCTGTGCCTCTTTCACTTCTAAATAAGAAATGAGTTTTTGATTGTGCTCTTCTAACTGTTTCTGGTTATTAACCGATTCAGTAAGTGCTGTTCCAGTATTAATTAAATATCGCTGCGTTTTTCTTAATGCAGATTGTAATTTTTCTATTTTATTTTCATTGACTACCAAAATAAATGTAGCAACAAAAATTAAAATTACTGCGACAATTACAATTATAACTACGTGATTCTTTTTCATATTTTTTATTTTCCTATGTTTTTAATTGTATTTTCGAGATCTTTAAATGCTCCGTTGATGTCTCTTATCGATTTTTTAGCGGAACCATTACTATCAACAAGTTGTATTTCCTTGCTACAACTACATTTAATGGTAGTTTGATCCGCTACTTGTTTCAAAGATACCTTTAATGGCTTCTTACATTCCGGGCAGCTAATGCTAATCGTTTGTTTACTTATGTCAATCATATTTTAGAATTTATCTTTTTTACTTTCAGAAATTTCACCTGCAAAAAAAGCCCATTCTGCTTCGCTTTTATGCAACCAAAAGTGCGCGCCGCAAGTTTCAACGACTACTGATGGATATAACGATGCCTTACCTTTTTTTACTTCCAATTCCCATCTTGGATCACGTGCTTTCATTAAATTTACATCAACTCTTTCTCCGCAATTGTTAGGACACATAAATATTGCCCATTTATCAAATTTGCCTGATCTTACGATATAAATATCCTCACCGGTTTTTTCAGGGACATCGCCAAATGAGGAAACAATTATTAGTTTTTTATACTTATAATTATTTTTAGTGCTCCACTTTCCTTTTTTCTTAAACCAATTAAAATACTTCATTCAGGCCTCCATGTGATGTCTAAAAACGGTTTTGCATCGCCTCTCAATATATTATAATCATCCAAATAAATACATTCATTACTGCAACCTGTACTGTTGGTTCTAATTCTTCCTTCATCGAAAAAATAAATCGCCTCGCTACTTCTCCTATCATTCCCCATGAATCCCGTTATTCTATGGAGAAACTCCGTAACTGCCAGACTCGCAATGGCAGTAGTAAAAGATATAACTGAAGGAGCCGTTCCAGGTAATTCATCAGCGTATCCTTGTTTTATTAATTCCTTTAGCCGTTCAGGATCTAATTCGGCCATGCTCTCGCTTTGAACTCCTTTAGATGATATCCTTCCGCGGCAACCTAAACATCCATTCCCGTGCAATATAGTTGTTACTCTTCCTTGTATTGATTCAATAATTTGATCTTCCGACTTTATTGCAACCCCCATATCAAAAATAGCTATGTGATAATACAAAGCAATTCTATTTAAGATTGACCTTCCCCAGTTGTCATCTGTGCAGCCAAAAATAATATCACAGTTTCTTAATGCTGCTGCTGCAGAACGATAAGTAATTGGTTTGTCAATCTTTTCTGTTATTGTTCCTAAACCAACTTCGTTAATACTTCTTTCCGCAATATCAACTTTTTTAACTCCTTCATCTTTTAACCTCGATCCGTAAACTCGGTTGACATTTGTATTCTCAAATTTTTGACCATCAAATATTGTTAACTTCCCTACTCCTAATCTTGTCAATTGTTCTCTTACCACTGAACCTGTACCTCCTAGGCCAACGATTCCAACATTTAAACAACCCAATATTTTTTGCACTTCTTCTCCAAATGCCCTTACTTGCCGATCGAAAAATTGTGGTAAATCCTTTTCGGACGAATCCGCAAAAAAACGAAATTGGTTACCAAGCACTCTTATAAAACTCACCTGTTTGTTTGTTCCATCAGAAAGCCATACTCTCGCAACAGGTTTATCCGCTTCAGATATTACCATGCTCGCATGTACACCTTCGGTTTTAATTCGTGAATATGCTGTTGTAAATAAGGGCGGTTCTTCTTCATCATCTTTTGGAGAGTGTTTAGGATATCCTTTAGGATGAGAATGAATAAACATGAATACATGTTTTGTTTCAGAAGCTCTCTTCATTGCTCTTAGAAATGAAATGTTTTTGATTTTCATTCCTGCCCATGTGGCCTCCTCAATATCTTCATTAAGTACGGGTATGATTTCGCGAACCAATAACCGGGTTTCTTCCTCAGTAACGGATAGCTTACATAATGCGTATGCCGCTCTTTCAGAAGTTGCTTCGGTGAACAAATGATCCGTTAGATTATTATAATCGCTTTCCTTAAAAGTAATTGTGTATCGCATATCATCGTCCTAAGTCAAGTTCCTTTTTCATTGCCGCTATAAACGTTCTTATATTATCGACACCTATTCTCCAAACCAAATGTCGCGACCATTGTTGCCAAGTCAAACCATTATGAACAACATGCGCTTCACAGGCCTGTGGCCATTGTCCATTTACCAATTTTACATCGGGTATAGTGTAAATCATATCAACCTTAGCTTCGGGATATCCGGTCGGTAATACAATTAATATTTTAGCAGCGATTGGTGTATAGGCTGCCGGAAAAGGAAAGTTATCTATAATTAGATATGTTCCTCCCGGGAATTCAACTAATTCATAGCTAAAGCCTTTCTCTTCGAGAAATTCGCGATCTCTCTCTGGTAATTCAACGGCGACCATATCCCGGATTTAAAGTTTTTTGAGCGGTGTAAAAATGATCCCCGTCTTTAAGGTGTATTACACTGATATCACACGGAATCAATTGATCATCGCCCTTTCCATGAAGTTCCCTGAATAAATCCAAGGTATTACAATCTACCCCACCTAAAGTGTAGAGAGCTTGCCCCGTTGTAGGATTCGGGCTGACCTTTCTTTCTTTGCCTATGTGAATAGTTACGGTATCATGGTTGTTACCGTTATTTCCGTTACCGCCTTTGTCTTTTTCTTCTTTCATTTTGAGAATTATTAATATTTAACACCACAAACATACTAAGAAATATTAAAATGTAACCAAAATATAACATATTTATTTTGTAAAGCCATACCAACGTTTGTAATATTTTACTTTTTGATTATATTTGCCTACCTTTACAGAGTTAATGACCCAATCCGATCAAGAAAAGTTTTACCAGCTACTTGGCGAGCGTATTAAAATCGCTCGAAAAAAAGCAGGACTTAAACAAGATGCCTTTGCAGCTTGTGTTGGCCTTAGCCGAGTTTCGATAGTAAATATTGAAAAAGGCAGGCAGCACCCCCAAATCCACTTACTCTGGGATATAGCCAATACCCTGAAGATTGAAGTGTCAGAGCTACTCCCTGTATTTGGGTCCTCTGAAAAAGTAAGCGCCGTTTTAGAACAAATTATAGATAGTAGACTGAAAGAATCAAAGGCTCTTAAACAAGTTAAGGTTGATAAAAAAACCGAAAAGATTATTAAGGGATTTATAAAAGAATTATCATCGTAAAACCAAAATAATGATCAGTAAAAGAATCGAAAAAATGATTAGTAATATCTTAGACGACTTTGGTATTACAAAATTACCTGTACCAGTTGAAGAAATTGCAAAAAAAAGAGGGTTAGAAATTAAGGCGTATGATCTTGGTGTAAACGTTTCAGGTGTGCTCGTAATGGAAGCAGGAAAAGGAACGATAGGGTTTAATCCTAACGAATCTAAAGTACGTCAGCGTTTTACTATTGCCCATGAACTTGGGCATTATGAAATGCACAAGCAAGATAACGGCTTCTTTATTGATAAAGAATTTCAAGTTCTTTATCGTGATGAAAACTCTTCTACAGGTGAACTAAAGAAAGAACAAGAGGCAAATGCATTTGCAGCCGCTTTACTAATGCCTGAAAAATTTGTTTTAAAAGAAATCAAAAATCACAGCCTTGATTTATCTGACGAGAACTCTATGAAGGAATTAGCTAAGCGTTTCAATGTAAGCGTTCCAGCATTAACCTATAGGATTGTGAATTTAAATTTGTTGGAAAACACATAGCTTCGGTTTTAGGTTCTAATTACTCTCTTCCTATTAATATACGAATATTAATAATTTTACTATATACTTATTTTACCCTCTCCGCCCAAGGCATCTACCACTGGGTTGTGAAATTCACTATTGATAAAGCTTGACAACGCATCTAAACCATTAACATTTCTTTATTAATAAC
>JBKJLB010000358.1:0-2816 GCA_046597075.1 Pelobium sp. | reverse complement strand
GTCTATTTCTAACTTGACCATCAGAACCTGGCGCAGCACCAATTGCAACCAACATTTGTGGAATTGTTGGTCTTGTACCATCTGTGTTTCCAATAAATGGTCTTGCTCCTATAAAGTTGTCGTAATTACTTCTGTAATAAGTTACATCAAAATAGATATTGTCATTGATAACTGTTTTATAACCAACTTCAAAAGTTTTTACTTGTTCTAAATCTAAGCGTGGAGCTTCATAATTAAATGCAGTTGAGCCACCTGCTACTGCTCCAATATTTACCGCAGGGCTACCACTAGTCAATAATGAAGTTGTATACCCATTAAATCCTGTTTTTGCGTTACCCAGTAACAATGCACTTCCAATATCTAATCTAATATATTGGTCAATTTGTGTTGGACTTCTAAACGCTATGCCATAACTAGTTCTAAAATTATGCTGTCTTTTGTTGCCAAGAGTTAATACTGCTGAAGCTCTAGGAGAAACTTTTGCATCAAAGTTTTTAAACTCATCATAACGAGCTGCTACTTGTATTTTCAATGCATCTTTAAATAAAGTTTTGGATGCTTGGCTATAAAAACCATATTCATTGTTCTTTATTCTCTCCCCACCAACATTATCTTCGAAAACTGCACCTTCTGATGCTAATCCAAATGCTCTATAAGCACCTCCAACAATTAAGTCTATCGCTTTAAATCCGAATTTGTATTGACCACTTACGTCAGTCATGATAGAATTAACGGGTAATCTAGCTCCTGCTGGTTGATTTAATGCTGTATTATAATTTCTTAAAGCATTAAAAGCTGTGGAACCTTCTTTAGGCCAAGTTGCTTCTGCAGCCGCATAAGCTTGAGCTGGTGTTGCGCCTTGTTGTAATGCAGCACCATATGTACCAAAGAATAAAGCTGTATAACTTGTTGCACCACCTGGTAGAGCAGGCTGACCAGCAACGGTTGGGTTTAAAGTTGCCATTCTTGCCCCAAGGAAACTTAAATCGTAAGTATCATTACCTTTGTCTTCTGATCTGTATGCTCTCAAAAACCAATTATCTGATTTCAATTCGGCTCTAAACTGAGTAACATTTAAATTCTTGAAACGATACCTACTTGTTGATTGATAAGTTGTGGTTCCGCCAGCCGTTTTATAATCAAGCGTAGCTTTAAGCTTATCAGTTATTAAATAAGATATACTTGGGTGTATACGATAACCCATAGTTTTATTATCATCGGCAATTAAACCAGTTTCTGTCCAACCTGGAGTGTAAATTACTTCACCAGGAATAATGCTAACACCTGCCTGACTTGTACTAACTTCTCCGTATTTGTTTAAAGCATCATAACCAAAACCAGATCCTGCTTGATAATTTTTAGATGAAGTAATTCTCTTTGGAGAGTAATCAGTAGCCATCCAATCATTAGCAGTGATGTAAGACGCATTAATTTTAAAAGCAAATTTATCACTTAGTTTTTTCGCATATCTGATTTGACCATCAAATAAATCTCTAGAACCACCTTTTAATCGTAATGATAATCCTTCGCTTAAGAATGGGTCTTTAGAGTTTGTAATTAACACGCCGTTAAATGCATTTGCACCGTAAAGTGCTGATGCAGGACCATGTATAATTTCTACAGATGCAATATCTAATTCTGCAATACCTAGCATGTTACCCGCATTTAAGTTTAAACTTGGTGCTTGGGTGTCTACATAATCTGCAAGTTGTATCATTCTTTCAGACTTAGGACTGTTAAATCCACGAGTAGAAATTGAAGTTAATAACATTGCTGAGCTATTTACATCAATCCCTTGGTAACGAGATAAATTCGAGAACATTTCTGGACCACCGCCACCTAATAATTGTTTAGAACTTATTTTGGTTACAGTGACTGGGGCTTCTAGTATTTTTTCTTCTACTCTTGAAGCAGAAACAACAACTTCGCTAAAATTGATATTAATCTCTTTTAGGGTAATTCTTAATTCTGTATTAGATTTGGTTAATGTGATTTTTTGGGTTTCAAATCCTAAAAATGAAACTTCTAAAATAACAGGAGCTTTATCAAAATTCACATTAAAAGCAAAAGATCCATCCTGGCTTGTTGATGTTCCAATGAATGAGCCTTGAACCGTAACACTAGCACCTGGAATTGGGCTATTGTCTGATGCGATGACTTTACCTTTCACATTTTGAGCTAAAACTGGATAGGCAAATAATGAAAAGCACAGCATAACTATGCATGACAGTAGTAGTTTTTTCATCTTAAAATAATTATCGTTTATATTTGGTTAAATGCTATGCAAGCATAATAAAATAAATGTAGAACAAATATTTCGACTATTCAAATAAATTTAACGTTCTCTTTGTTTGAATTTTACATTAAAATTTAAACTGAAATACTCTAAGTTTAGAACTTCATAAAAAAAAATCTTAATTGTTGTAAAATTTAAATAACCACACGCTTAATTCCATAAAAAGTGTAATTTTAAGCCTCAATTTTATTGATGACAATCTTCACTGATTTTCTTAAAAATTAAAAAATGTATAATTTATATCCTCTAAAATTCAAGACTATTTTCAAAGATAAAATTTGGGGTGGTGAAAAAATTAAAACTTATTTAGGAAAAGATTTTTCTCCGCTACCAAACTGTGGCGAAACTTGGGAGATATCTGGCGTAAAATCTGATGTTTCTATTATTGCTAATGGGCCATTAACTGGGACTTCTTTAGCTGATTTATTAGCACTTGAAAAAGAAAATTTAGTTGGGAAAAGTGTATATAAACGGTTTGGTAATGAGTTTCCTTTGCTAATTAAATTTATTGATGCCAATG
>JBKJLB010000293.1:0-3357 GCA_046597075.1 Pelobium sp. | reverse complement strand
CTTTCACCAGAAAAGGAGTCGTCTCCACCTCCAAAATACATTATCATACCACCATCATCAGAAATTTCTATGTTCGAGCTACCGCCTACCCCAAGTTTACGAGATGATTCCCAGTCTAAACCAGTTCTTCTGGTGTTACCATAAGTGCTATAAACAGATAACTTCTTTTTATTATTAAAAAAGTTTAATAAACCTTGTGTGCTATAAAAATCACCACTTCCACCTCCAGCATCTAACTTTCCGAAAACACCTTTTTTCTTATCTTCTTTTAGTTTTAGGTTAATAGTTTTATTTCTTACACCATCATCTATCCCGGTAAATTTGGCGTTTGCACTTTTATCATCATACAACTGCACTTTATGTACCATATCTGAGCGAATGTTTTTAGTAACTAGGGTAGGATCGTCACCAAAAAATTCTTCCCCATCAACCAATACTCTACTTACCGTTTCTCCTTGGGCAGTGATTTTACCATCTTTATCTACTTGGATACCAGGGAGCTGCTTTAGTAAATCTTCTACCTTTGCATTGGGTTGTACTTTAAAGGTTTTGGCGTCAAACTCGGTTGTGTCTCCTTTAACTCTTACTTGTACAGCTTCTCCTTTAAAGATAACTTCTTGTAATAAGCGAGCTTTTAGAATCATTTCAATTTTGCCAATGTCTTTTTTCTCATTCTCTTTTAAAGAAAATGCATCCATATAATCCGCATAATCTGGATAGGTAACCATCAATAAATAATTACCCTCTTTTAGGTTTTGGAAATTAAATTCACCGTTTGCAGCCGCTCTGGTAAACTTTACCAGAATAGAGTCTTGAGCTCTTAAAACACTAATAGACGCGTTGATTAATTTTACATTGGCCGAACTATCTATAACAGAACCTGTAATTTGAGTTTGTTGGGCTTTCAGAATTTGACATAGCAATAAAATGCTAAAAGTAATTAGTAATAGTTTTTTCATAGGGTATTTAAATCAACTAAATCTTTAGGTAAAGGTGCTAATTATATTTTTATCTCAAAAATTAAAATCATTATTTAACAAAAATTAACTTTTCTTAATTCTTCTCGATATGTTTTTTCTTTAAAGTATGGATTCGATGATTTAAAGGTTGAATTGTATTGTAAATATTATATAGCACAATAGTGATATCCAGCTTTTTTAACTGATGTTTCCTATATTAGTTTTTTAATCAACCCCCTAATAAAATGAAAAGAATTATTTATGTCTTGTTTTTCCTTGTTTTGCCTTTTTTCTCATGTGCGCAAAACAATGTGGATTTTGTAAAGCAGAATTACAATAAAGTAGAGAAGTACATCACCATGCGAGACGGTGTGAAATTATTTGCATCAATTTATATTCCTAAAGATGCATCTGCAACAAATAAGTATCCAATAATGATGCAACGTACTTGTTATAGCGTAGCTCCTTACGGCATAGATAAATTTAGATCAAATTTAGGACCATCTGAAACCATGATGCAGGAAAAATACATCTTTGTTTATGAGGATGTTCGTGGACGTTGGATGAGCGAGGGTCAGTGGACCAACATGACACCAGTAATTGATAACAAGAAATCTAAAAGTGATGTTGATGAAGGTTCTGACACTTATGATACGGTGGATTGGTTGGTTAAAAACTTAAAAGAATCTAACGGAAAAGTTGGTCAGTGGGGGATTTCTTATCCTGGTTTTTATACTGCAGCAGGCCTAACCGCTAATCACCCAGCTTTAAAAGCTTCTTCTCCACAAGCACCAATTTCAGATTTTTGGTTTGATGATTTTCACCATAACGGGGCATTTATTCAAGGGTATTTTTTTACTTTCCCAGTTTTTGGAGTTCAAAAAACTGATACCACAACCAAAGCTTGGTACAAAATGATTGATCCTAAAACCAAAGATGGCTATCAATTTGGAATGGATTTGGGTCCGCTTAAGAACGCCGATAAATATTATGCAGATAACTTCTTCTGGCAAGAAACAGTAAATCATCCTAATTACGATGAGTTTTGGCAAAAACGTAACTTATTGCCTCATTTAAAAAACGTAACCCCAGCCGTGATGACAGTAGGTGGTTGGTTTGATGCAGAAGATATGAGAGGGCCTTTGGCTATTTATAAAACCATCGAAAAGAATAATCCAAATACTTACAATACCATTGTTGAAGGACCTTTTGGTCATGGTAGATGGAGCCGAGAAACTGGCCACACCATGCACAACGATATTTATTTCGGCGATAGTATTGCAACCTATTATCAAAAAAATATAGAAGCTAAATTTTTTAATCACTTTTTAAAAGGTGCAGGAGATGGTAAAACAGGTTTGCCAGAAGCTTACATGTTTGATACCGGTAAAAAGCAATGGGAACAATTTGATAAGTGGCCTGCTAAAAATGCGGAAAAGCAAACCTTCTCATTAAACTTAAGAGGCGGATTATCTCAGATTTCGACCATGGAATATGGAGCAAGATCTTTCGAAAGCGACCCGATGAAACCTGTTCCATACACCAATGATATTACCACAACCATCGGTTTTACACCTTTTAACTACATGAGCGAAGACCAACGTTTTGCAAGCACTCGTCCAGATGTTTTGGTGTATCAAACAGAAGTTTTAGATCAAGATATTACACTAGGTGGCGAAATTTTAGCTAAACTAAATGTAAGTACAACCGGTACAGATGCGGATTGGGTTGTAAAATTAATAGATGTTTACCCTGGCGATGAGCCAAATAACCCATACATGCCAAATAAAAATATTACGTTGAGTAATTATCAGCAAATGGTACGCTCAGAAGTGATGCCTGCGAGATTTAGAAATAGTTTCGAAAAGCCAGAGGCGATGGTCCCAAATCAGGAAACAAAAATTGAAATTCCAATGCAAGATGTGTTACATACTTTCAAAAAAGGGCATCGTATCATGGTTCAAATTCAGTGTACTTGGTTTCCGTTAATACAAAGAAATCCACAAACATTTGTACCAAACATTTATAAAGCAGATGCGAGTGATTATCAAAAGGCAACACAAAAAGTTTATAATAGCAGTGTTATCCAATTTGATGTAATAAAGTGATTTTTGGCGTTTTAACACGCTATTTGCTCTATTTTCTTATTTTTAAGGCAGACAGCGTTCTTTCGATTTAAAGATGAAGGCTGTCAACCTTTTAAAAAAAAATAAAAAAAATGCCGCTCCTATCGTTAACGCGATAATTAAAAATACCAATATGAAAAGAATTATTTCATCAGCCACCATTCTTTTATTAATGAGTGTAGCTATAACCAGTTGTGCTCAATTAATGGAAAAAAAGAAAGTTATACAAAAGCAGATTCTTTGAGGGGAAGTATAACTTCTCCGTTTCGTAC
>JBKJLB010000340.1:0-2828 GCA_046597075.1 Pelobium sp. | reverse complement strand
ATCGAACAAACGTTTTCTCCTTTAGCTTTATCTGAAATTACAAACTGGGTAAAAGTAAATACAGGTATAAATTAAAAATAACTGATATTAAATTTTAAGTCCAGGAGTTACTATTTGATTTCTGGACTTAATCTTTACCCCTCTAACCACAGCTTCCTATATTCACCTTTTGCATCATAATCTTGCGCTTGTTTCTCAATATTGAAGTGACGGTTTTCACGAGGATCATTGCCTACACCTGCTACATAAGCCCAGTTACCCCAATTGCTTGCAGGATTGTAATCAATTAATTTTTCTTCGAAATAAGCAGCGCCCCAGGTCCAATTTACTTTTAAATCTTTCACCAGATAAGAAGCTACATTTTGTCGTCCTCGGTTGCTCATGAAACCAGTTAGATTTAACTCTTTCATGTTGGCATCTATAAATGGAATACCGGTTTCAGCGTTTTTCCACTTTTCAAATAGTACTTCTTGGTTAGCGGCAATGTCTGGTTTTTCGCCTTTAAAGCCTTCTTCCATAAAATAACTTGTTCCATGTTTTTTAAACATAAAACGGAAGTAGTCTCTCCAAAGCAATTCGAAAATTAGCCAATAAGTAGAGTCATTGGCAATACGTTCTTTTTCATATCTCTTAATTTCCCAGTAGATTTCTCGTGGAGATAAACACCCTGCCGACATCCAAGCCGAGAATTTCGAACTATAATCACTTCCAATTAAGCCATTACGGGTTTTCTTGTAATTTTCTAATAAGTCAGTATCCCACAAATAATATTTCAATCTTTTTAAGCCTTCGGTTTCTCCTCCTTTGAATTTTACTACGCTTCTTTTGTCGTAAACTGGTTTTTCGATGCCAAAATCTGATAAATTAGGTAATTCGGAACTTTCTAAATTATCTGGAACTTCAATTTTTTGTGGTGTCGCAAATGAAGATCTGATGATTCCTTCTCTTTCGGCTTTTTTTCTAAAGGCGGTAAATACATCTGGAATATCTTTTATAGGAAATGGTAAATCTTCTTTGTGATATAGTGTATGACCGATAAAATGCTTCAGGTTAATTTGTAATTTCCACAATGCATCTTCAACTGCCGAGGAAATCTCTGTTTCTTCTGAGGCTACTTCTCTGTGGTGATATACCTCATCAACGTTATATTTTTTACAAATTTCAGGTAGTATTTCTTCAGGATGACCGAATTTAACCAATAAATCTCCTCCCAATTTTTGGAAGGATAGTTTTAAGTCGGCAACACTTTCTAAAATGAATTGTGCTCTAAAGTTTCCGGTTTTTTGTGTACAATAGGTAGTTTGGGTATAATACCGAGGGTCGAAACAGAAAACAGGGATTATTTTAGCAGCTTTCACTGAAGCTTCCAGCAAAATCTCGTTATCATGTGTTCTTAAATCATTTCTGAACCAAACTAGTATAGTTTTACTACTCATGCTGTGTGTTAAATTTTCAATATAGAGTAAATGAAATACAATATTGCCTATTATTTAGTTTTCTTACAACCATTAGAGCAATATTTTACTGCATCCCAACATTTCTCCCATTTTTTTCGCCAAGTAAAAGGTCTGCCACAGGTAATACAATTCTTTTGTGGAAGATGAGATTTACTAATGGATTTCCCTTTTTCGTTGATCATTATTTTTGCTTTGCATTAGGGATTGTAACGATATCCTTTTTTGTTTGTCTTGGGATTTTTAGCTTTGGGAACAAAAAAGATTTAGTGTAAAGCCCGACCAATTGTTTTTTTGCAATTGGAAATTCCCAATTATCTTTAAACAATATGTTAATGCAGATGTTTTGATGACATGAAAAGTACTTTCAAGAACCTAACAGAAAGAGACGTTGACCGCATTATTGAAATGGCATGGGAAGACCGAACGCCTTTTGAAGCAATAGAAATTCAGTTTAAACTGAGTGAGCAGGAAGTGATAAAGTTGATGAGAAGGGAGTTAAAACCATCGAGTTGGCGGTTATGGAGAGAAAGGGCGCATCAGGTTTCGCACAAGCATTTAAAAAAGCGGGCGAATGATATGGATCGGTTTAAATGCACCCTGCAAAGACAAATTACCATGAATAAAATCTCGAAAAGATAAATAAACGTTGTTTGTTTAGCTATTTTTTAATACCGTTAAACAAAATGCATCTTATAATGGTTAATCAGTTTGAAAATGAAAGTTAAAACCGCTGTATTTAGAAAAGAGCACTTTAATGCTGCCCACAGATTGAACAACCCTAATTGGTCTTTAGAGAAGAATAAAGAGGTTTTTGGTAAATGTAATAATCCTAATTACCACGGACACAATTACGAATTAGTGGTTAAAGTAGTAGGTTATCCTGACGAAGAAACAGGCTATTTGATGGATATGAAAATATTATCTGACCTGATTAAGGTTAAAATTTTAAACAGGTTTGACCACATGAATTTGAATTTGGATACCGAAGAATTTAAAAATGTTAACCCAACAGCAGAGAATATCGCTAAAGTAATTTATGACTTGCTGAGAACCGATATTAACGCTGATTTGGATTTGAAAGTGACTTTATATGAAACTGAAAGAAACTATGTTGAATACCCCGCTTAACACTTATCCTGATAATGAGGATATTTTAATTGACGCTATTGGTGACGAACATGTTGGAACATCTTACGATACACCACTAAGAGAAGATGCATTCCTATTAGATGATAATACTAAAATCGAAATGATTGAAAAGCATTTCAAAAGTATTATGGAAATAATGGGTTTGGATTTAACTGATGATAGTTTAAAAGGTACTCCGAAGAGAGTAGCAAAGATGTATATAAAAGAAATTTTTAGGGGATT
>JBKJLB010000321.1:0-6081 GCA_046597075.1 Pelobium sp. | reverse complement strand
GGTGCTGGGGCTCCTTTTAAATAATGATCAAAAAATTGCTGCTCCCTTATTTGAATATCTTTTCTGTTTTGGCGCTGAATAAGGTTATGATCATCACCGTTATAGTTTAATAGCCAAACAGGTTTGCCCAATCTTCGTAGTGCAGTAAACATTTCAATTCCTTGATACCATGGCACAGAACCATCGCCATCATTAGCCATAATTACAACGGGTGTTTGCACATTAGGCATTTTAAATAGCGGAGAGTTTTCAATATATAAATCAGGACGCTCCCAAATGGTTGCGCCAATTCTGCTCTGTGTTTTCTCATATTGGAACTGACGGTTTAAGCCTGTTCCCCAACGGATGCCACCATAAGCAGAAAACATATTTACAACCGGAGCACCAGACCAAGCCGCAGCATACATATTGTTTAGTGTGATTAAATGAGCAACCTGATAACCACCCCAGCTTTGGCCTTGAAGTCCAATTTTTGAACCATCAACCCAAGTATTTTTCTTTAAAGATTCAACTCCAGAATTAATAAATTCTTCGGCAGATTTCCCTGGGTAGCCAATTTCATAGCTAATATCTGGTGTAAAAACCAAGTAACCATTACTTACAAAAAACGGAATATTTAAGCGTGAAGGAGTAGGGGAAGGAGCTTGATAATTAAACAATCCATCCGAAAGTTTTTCATAGAAATAAACAATCATCGGATATTTCTTTGTAGGATCAAAATCCTCTGGCTTATATAAAATCCCTGTTCCGGGATAGCCTTTTGGAGTGGTCCAGTAAACCAATTCAGCAATTCCCCAATTGTAATCCTTTTGCTGAAGATTAATGTCACTTAGCTTTGTTTCGTTTTTAAAATCATTTGTTGAATATATATTTGGAGATTCAGTGTAATTATCCTTCTGATAAATGATTGTTTTTGCGTTTTTGGCTTTTATTGGGGTCGAATATGAATAATTTTCCATTACAATTTGTGCTGGATTTTTACCTATTGATAGGTTTTTTGTAAACCAACCATGCTGTTTGGTTTTGTTGTTAAATGCGGATAATAGCAAAACCTCTTTTGTTGAAATATTCTTTTGCTCAGGATCTAGACTAACATATTTAAAAGTTATTTTATTTTTTCTTCCAAAGCCGTTTGTTAGATTTTCGCCTATTCCTGTAGCAGTAGAGTAGTCCCAAATATCATATCTATCATAAACTAATAAATGTTTTCCATCTTCAGTAAAGCCAGCAAATCCATAGGATTGTGCCTCATCTGGCACATCGTTATCTTCTTCTCCAAATTTTGTATTTGCAGGGTTTTTAAGCGCTATTTTAGTTTTTGAAGCCGTATGATATGAAAACCATTCTTGTGTTTTTCTATCAAACCAAATGATATGTTTAGCAGCTGGAGATAAGTAATAATTAGTTTTAGCATCTTTATTAACTAAAGATTTTTCTCCAGTTTTTAAATCAATCAAATAAGCAGATGTTAAGGTGCTACCTTCCCATTGCATCGTTACTCTGTTGCCAAAATCAGTTTCTCCAAGCGCATAATCTTCGTTTCCATCTTTAGGTAAAGAAACATTTTCTAGCTCTTCGTTTCCTAATTGTAAAAACTTGTTTTGTGATAAATCAAACATAGCTTGATAGCTGATTTTAAGATCTTTACTCAAATTAGCTAACTGCATAGGCTGTAATCGATCATCTTTATAATTCCATACATCTACTTTTGCATTTTCAAAATCTACTAGCGTAGTGTCTTTTGCGATTGGGATTGGTGCAGTACCAAAAAATAGGCGTTGAGCATTTTTGCTAAAAAATACCTTTCCATTTTCACTTACACTAAAATTTTGTGGTAATCCGGTAGTTTTCTCGGATACTAGAATTGAAGCCGAATCAGTTTTGAAATTATAATAATAAAGCTGAGGAAATTTCACTAATACTTTTTCTGGACTTTTATTTGCTGTAAAGGCTATTTGAGTTGCTAATTCATCAAAAGCAAGATTTTTATAAACTCCTTTTCCAGTAGAAATATGCTTAATCTGATCTTTTAAAATGTCATATATAAAAACACCAGCCTTTGAGGTAGAATCTTTTTTTGTCCCTGTAGATGCGTAAAGTAAATAGTTTCCATTGTCACTTAGTTGATAATCAGTAACTCCTTTAAATATTTTAGAATTTCCAGATTTTAGATCTCTTACAGTCAATAAAGTTCCTTCTTTTAATGAGTTTGCAACTGGTTCTTCGGCAAAAAAAATAGACTCATCCTCTTTAGATGGCGTTTTCTTTTTTGTGGTATCTGTGGGTTCTTTATCCATTAGATAAACCAATACATTACTTGCTTTTTTGGGGAAAGCAAAGGATTTTACTCTTGCTATTTTTATCAATTCACTAGTGCCAAGCTTTACAAAACCTAATGAATCTTTAGGCATATCGTCCGCTTTTTTCTTTTTAATTTTTGCTTGTCTTGTTTCTTGGTAAAATGGCTTAATTATGAAAGCTAAAAACTGATCATCCTCGCTAAAATTATATTCAGTTATTCTTGGATAGATAAACGTTAAAGCTTTATTTTTTATATTCTTTACATGTAGGTTAGCATCACCAGCTTGTGGATTTACCAAGTAAGAAACCCAGTCGCCATTGTTACTCACTTTTTCTGATGCAATATTTTGCCAACCATCATAAACTGTATGATCGAGTGGTTTTTTTTGTGCAAAAAGTAGGCTAGTTAAAAGCAGTAAGTTGAAAAAGAGTATAATTTTACGCATATCGAAATATTTAGAACCTAAATATGCTGAATTAGATCTTGATTAATTAATTAGCCATTAAATTTTTACAATCCAGAAATTCCTTTTGAATTATTTTTAGCAAAAAAATTAAAATAACTATATTGTGGTGAAGTTAACATGGTCTCAAACATCTCTATCTTTAATTGGTCTATAAAGAAAATTTTATTTTCTGAAACTGATACTTTTCGAAAAGCGAAGATTAAGATTCTGTATATTCTTCTTTTGTTTTCAATTATAAAGACTATAATCGTTATACCCTTTGTTTTATATCATGAGCAATGGCTGCAATTATATAGAGCCTTATTCATGTTTGCCATCTATAGTGTTTTACTCAAATTTTTATTATCCAAAAGTATATCTGTTAGAAAATTATCACATGCTTTAATATGGGGAGGCTTATTTGTTATATGGTCAAGTGTGCTTTTTTATGCTAAAACAGTAAACATTATCGTACTGCAATTTGGGTTTACCATAGTATTAGGCTCATTTTATTTAATTTCCCGAAAAATGGGATTTCTATATTCTATTTTAGCTTTTTTACCCGTCGTTTTTCATTTAATAACAAATGGTAAGTTCGAATTATTTAATCAAAACCAAAGTGCTATTCCTAAGGCAGCATCTCAAATTTTAATCATTTTAAACTTTATAACAATTATTGTTGTTCATGATCTCTTCCATTTAGCTTTCACAAATAATTTGCAAGAAAAGGTAGATTTGAATGATAAGTTAGAAAGGGCTTTAGTTGACGCAAATCAGGCCACTCAATCAAAATCAGATTTTCTTTCTACCATGTCTCATGAGTTAAGAACACCATTAAATTCGGTGATTGGAATGACGGATATATTATTAGATAGTCCCTTTAATGAAGAACAATCTGAGACTATAAAGGCTTTAAAATTTTCGGCGGTAAGCCTTCACTCATTAATTAATGATATTCTTGATTTTAACAAAATTGGCTCTGATAAATTAAAGTTAGAAGCTATAGATGTTAATTTAAATCGATTGATAAAAGATATATGTAGTGGTCTTAATTTTCAGGCAAAGGAAAAGGGAATACAATTGAACTTTAAGGTTGATGAGCGTCTGCACCATATTAATGTAATAACAGATCCAACTAGGTTTTCACAAATCATTTACAATTTAGCGGGTAATGCTATAAAGTTTACTGCTAAAGGTAGTGTTCAAATTAATTTAGATGTTATAAATCGTGATACAGAGAAAGTTGATGTTAAATTTTCAGTAATTGATACAGGTTTAGGAATAAGGAAAGAAGATCAAGAAAGTATTTTTGAAGTATTTCAGCAAGCAGCTTTAAGCACATCACGTAATTACGGAGGAACAGGATTAGGTCTTGCGATTGTTAAAAAATTAGTAGAAATGTTAGGGAGTAAAATCCAACTGAATAGCGAAATAGGAGAAGGTTCTGATTTTTATTTTGATGTTTCATTTAATATTAGCAAAAATGAGGAAGTTATTAATGAAGTCGATATTAATGAGGTTTTTGATTTAAAACAGCTTAAAGTGCTTGTTGCTGAGGATAATGCAATGAATAGACTTCTTCTTAAGAAAGTGTTTTCTAAATGGAATAGTGAGCTAGTGTTTGTTGAGAATGGATTAGAAGCGATTGAAAAAGCATCCGCTGAGGATTTTGATGTGATTTTAATGGATCTTCACATGCCATTGGTAGACGGATACGTTGCAACAAAATCAATTAGGCAAGTAAAGGATCCTAAAAAAGCAAACGTTCACATTATTGCTTTAACCGCATCTGTTTCTAATGATATGGAAGGTAAAATCATTCAATCAGGCATGAATGGTTTTATGTATAAACCATTTAATGCCAACGAAATGTATGCTAAACTAAAGTCACTAAGTAAAAATTAATTCCACGTAATTATAAAGTAAATAGCTCAGTTATTATTTTATCTATTCTAATTTAAAAAGAGTAAATTAGTTAAGATTTTAATTACTAGTTATGAGAAATTATTCTGCACTTTTCACTATCGCTTTTTGCTTATCTCTATTCGGAAGTTGTATCAAAGAAGATGGCTTTACAGACACTAAACTTTCTTACAGTTTAAAAGCAACCAATCTAAGTGCCTCTCTAAAAAGTAATGCAACCGAAAGTGGTTTGGTGGTTGTCCCCAATACAAAGGGAAGTATCAATTGGTCTTCAGCTAGTATTAATTTAGCTCAAGCTGATTTTATTTCTTTAAATGATGGGGCTACAAGCACTAAAACGGTAGAAAATCTATTTTTTAAAAACGCATTAAAAGACTCTATTTCTGGGGTATTAAATATTAAATCTGGCTCTTACAAGAATATAAATTTCTTGATTAAGATTGCAGAGTCTAAAACTAATACGCCAATTTTAATCAGAGGAAATTACATTGAAGAGTCAGGAACTACTATACCCGTGGAAGTGAATTTAAACATCTCTCAATCTATTAATCTGCAAAGTCCAGATATTGAAATCACTATGGGAAGTTATTTAGCAAAGATTACTGTTGAACTAAATAATTTGGTTAAAGGTTTAACCGCTTCTGATTTTGGACAAACCACAAGAACTGGCGCTAATAACGCTATAATTATCAATACAGAGACTAATAAGCTGCTATTTGCAAAATTATTATTGAATTTAAGAAGCTGTATATCTATTGATATTTCAAAACAATAATCATACAGTTTAAGACCTCAATAATTAAGTTTCTATATTTTTTTTTTAAAACATTTATTCAAAATCATGATCAATTAAGGGGGATGAAATGACTACTTAGCGTATGATTTTCTTTGAAATTGTATGTAAATGACTAAATAAAATCTATTTATAAGGATTCTGATTATAAATCATTTAATTGAATCTCGGCATATATTTTGTAAATTGAATGGATCAATTAACCCTAAAAATTAATCATCATGGAAAGAGCAGAATTAGAATCAATAATGAAAAATATTGATCATCAACAACATTCCTCAATTTTGGGTGGCATGCAAGCAGAATATGAAGAATTAGAAAACTTAGGGTACATCAGAATAAACTGGCAAGAAGTGAATAACTTAACAGCAGTTATTACCGATAAAGGGAGGGAGTTTGTAGCTTCACTTTGGCACTAAATTAAATTTTCTTTTTTTTAAAGTGGGAGCAATTAAAGCTTTTGTTTTTATAAGCTTTTAAGCTTTAACCGCCCACCTTAATTTTGCTGATCTTGCCCTCGGGTTACTATTAATTTCTTCTGCAGATGCTTTGATGGGATCTGGAGCCACCTCACTGTAAATACCTGCATGAAATAAAGCCTTAAATATTTTTTTTACC
>JBKJLB010000246.1:0-2836 GCA_046597075.1 Pelobium sp. | reverse complement strand
CCTATTTATTTGGGTAAAAACTCGCAAGTATGGGAAGGGACGCATGTTAGAGGTGCATTAGCGCTATGTGAGAATTCACAAATTAAAATGGGTGCAAAAATTTATGGAGCTACCACTATTGGGCCTAATTCTAGAGTTGGCGGTGAAATTAACAATGCCGTTATATGGGGAAATTCGTCAAAAGGACATGAAGGATACTTGGGGAATTCGGTTATAGGCGAGTGGTGTAATATTGGTGCCGATTCTAACAATTCTAATTTGAAGAATAATTATGCAGAAGTGAAGCTTTGGGATTATCAATCAGAAAGATTTAGAAAAACTGGATTACAATTTTGCGGATTAGTGATGGCAGACCATGCCAAATGTGGAATCAATACCATGTTTAATACAGGAAGTGTAGTAGGGGTAGGTGCTAATGTTTTTGGTGCTGGATTTCCAAGAAACTTTGTAGCTGACTTTGCTTGGGGTGGTGCTCATGGTTTTGAAGAATATGCATTAAACAAAATGTTTGATACTACTCAAAAAGTTTTTGAAAGAAAAAATAAGGTATTTGACGATACCGAAAAAGAAATTTTACAAAAAATATTCAATCAAACCAATAAATACAGAAGATTTTAGATATTATGAGAAAGAAGATAGTAGCAGGAAACTGGAAAATGAACAAAGATTATACTGAAGGAATGAGTTTGTTTTCTGAAGTTATAAATATGGTCAAAGATGAGGTGATGGGCGACCAGCAAGTAGTAGTATGTGCGCCATTTGTTCATTTACACAGTTTAACTGTTTTGGGTAAAGGTCATTCACAAGTAAGTGTGGGAGCGCAAAATGTTCATCAGGAAGAGTCTGGGGCTTATACAGGTGAAATTTCTGCATCCATGCTAAAATCAGTTGACGTAGAATATGTTATTCTGGGTCACTCTGAAAGAAGACAATATTTTGATGAAACGAATGACGTTTTAGCTAAAAAAACTAACATCACTTTAAAGCATGGATTGAAACCTATTTTTTGCATCGGGGAAACGTTAACAGAAAGAGAAGGCGGCGAATACTTTAATGTGGTTAAATCTCAGCTTGCTGAAGGTATATTTCATTTATCAGCAACAGAATTTTCCAAATTAGTCATTGCTTATGAGCCAGTTTGGGCTATCGGAACAGGTGTTACTGCATCGTCTGCCCAAGCACAAGAAATTCATGCTTTTATAAGGAAAGAAATTGCAGCTAAATATGGTGAATCCGTTGCTAATGATATCACTATTTTATATGGTGGAAGCTGTAACCCAAAAAATGCTGATGAATTATTTTCACAGCCTGATATCGACGGAGGTTTAATTGGTGGAGCATCCTTAAAATCAAGAGATTTTGTTGACATCGCTAAAGTTTTTAATGCTTAGTTTATGAGTTACAAAGAGCTAGTTTTTACCCTAATCACTGATGAAGATTTTCATCAAGATTTATTGATTGGTGCATTGGGTGAGATTGGTTTCGATACTTTTGAGGAAACTGATTTTGGTTTTAAGGCTTACATAGAATCGTCTAAATTCAATCAAGAGGAATTGAATTCGCAATTGATTGATTATCATAATTTATTTAGTTTTTCTTATGAGGTAAATCTCATTCCGCAAAAAAACTGGAACGAGGTATGGGAAAGTAATTTTGAGCCTATTGAAATTAAAGATCAAGTTTATGTGAGAGCAAATTTTCATCCAGTAAAGCCATCATTTAAATACGAAATCGTAATTGATCCAAAAATGGCGTTTGGAACAGGCCATCACCAAACTACGGCCATGATTATGGAGTATCTTTTAGAAACAGATTTGAAAGATAAAAACGTATTGGATATGGGTTGTGGTACTGGGATTTTAGCAATTTTAGCGAGTAAACTAGGGGCTAAAAATTTAGTTGCTATTGATAATGATGATGTTTGTTTTGAAAGTACCATGGAGAATTCACAATTGAATCATATCAAAAATATTAAAGCAATTTGCGGCTCAAAAGAAGCTATTCCTGATGAGCAATATGATATTATTTTGGCAAATATCAACCGAAATATTTTGATAGATCAAATGGAAAGTTATGCTAAAGTATTAAAACCTGATGGTTTGATTTTCTTCAGTGGTTTTTATGAAGACCCTGATTTGGAAATTATTAATGAAGAAGCTAGAAAATATAACTTAAAGTATATTAGTCACAAGAAGAAGGATAACTGGGTTGCTGCTAAATTTTTGAATTAATTGGATTTGCACTAATGATAGAAATAGACACCGGTGATTTGCTAAAGGTTTGTAAAAAACCATTTTTCTTTTAATATTTTATTTAAACACATTAAGCTAAAAATTTGAGAGTTCATTTTATTGCTATAGGTGGTGCAGCTATGCATAATTTAGCTATTGCATTACATTTAAAAGGTTTTAAAGTCACAGGTTCTGATGATGTGATTTATGAGCCATCTAAAACTAGATTGAGAAATCATCACATCCTACCTAATGAGGAAGGGTGGCATCCTGAAAATATTAATCCTGAAATTGATGCAATAATTTTAGGAATGCATGCCCGCATTGATAATCCCGAGCTTATTAAAGCACAGGAATTGAATATCCCAATTTACTCTTATCCAGAGTATATCTATCAACAGTCAAAAAATAAGAAAAGAGTAGTTATCGGCGGAAGCCATGGTAAAACAACCATTACGTCTATGATTTTGCATGTTCTTAACTTTTATCAAAAAGATTTTGATTATTTGGTAGGAGCACAAATCGAAGGATTTGACAATATGGTTCGTATTTCTGATGCACCCATAATTGTAATTGAAGGGGATGAATATTTAGCTTCGCCAATA
>JBKJLB010000364.1:0-4244 GCA_046597075.1 Pelobium sp. | reverse complement strand
CAACCAATATGCACTTCTTTCATCAAATCGGCCATAAACATAAAAGCGCCATTCAAAACACCAATAAAAATAGGCACCTTATCTTCATAATCAAGATTTAACTGAATCCCCATCAATCTGAGTCGCTTTTCAATCATGCTAAATTCTATAAAAGGCTCAAAAGTTTTATCGTCTATCGTCATTTTCATAGGGTGTAATTTACAAAGCTTTTATTTTAAACTATAATTATTTGGGCGTTTCCTGCCCGCTGCTGGCAAGGTAACAGGCTTTCCACTCATACTACTTTTGGCCTTAGCCACAGGCCGGTATCCGCTATAATCCTTAACGCAAAACCTAATTTAAACCCTATTAATTGATAATTACAGGCTTATTACTATCTTCAAACCATGAATTGGGTTTTACTTATTATTGCTGGGTTTTTCGAGATGGGTTTTGCTGCCTGTTTAGGCAAAGCAAAAGAATCGGTAGGAAATATTGCTATTTACTGGTACGGTGGTTTTTTACTTTGCTTAACCATTAGCATGATTTTATTAGTAAAGACAACTCAAACTTTACCAATTGGTACTGCATACGCTGTTTGGACAGGTATTGGAGCAGTTGGAACAGTTTTAATAGGCATCATCATTTTTAAAGAACCAACAGATTTTTGGCGTTTGTTTTTTATCACTACCCTCATTGTTTCAATTATTGGATTAAAATTAGCATCAAACTAAAATGGAAATCAACTGGCAAGATTTTGAAAAAGTAGAGCTACGGGCAGGAACCATATTAGAGGTTTTAGATTTCCCCGAAGCTCGAAAACCAGCCTATAAAGTAAAAGTAGATTTTGGTGAATTTGGTGTGAAATGGTCTAGTGCACAAATTACTTTTCATTATCAAAAAAAGGAATTAATTGGAAAGCAGGTTGTTGGTGTTGTAAATTTCCCTAAAAAACAAATCGGCAAATTCATGTCCGAATTTTTAGTTACCGGCTTTGAAGATGCAAATGGAAATATAGTACTTACCAGTTTGGATAAAAATATTCCGAACGGAAGCAAGATGATGTAAGTCTATATTGAGAATTGCCCCATAGCAATCCAAATCCTTTTTATTTTATTGATCAAAAAAGATAAAATCTATCTTTACGCTTTCGCCGATTAAAATCAACAAGCATGAAATATTATTCCTTTACTGATGAACCCATTGTTTCACCAGACGAGTTCTTTATGAAAGAAGCATTGAAAGAAGCTCATTTAGCCTTAGAGGCGGATGAAGTGCCTATTGGTGCGATTTTAGTGGTAAATGGTAGGATTATTGGTAAAGGACATAACTTAACAGAACGATTAAACGATGTAACTGCCCACGCAGAAATGCAGGCCTTTACTGCTGCGTCGAATTTTTTAGGCGCTAAATACTTAACAGATTGCACTTTGTATGTCACGGTTGAGCCTTGTGTAATGTGCGCTGGAGCCGCTTACTGGACCCAAGTTAGTCGAATTGTATTTGGAGCTTATGATGTGCAAAGGGGATTTTCTCGTTTAGAGCAACCCGTTTTACATCCCAAGACTGAGTGGATTGGCGGGATTTTAGAAAATGAATGCGCAACACTAGTAAAAGAGTTCTTTATCTCTAAAAGAAACAAATCTTAACATAAAAATGAACAATCTTTAAACTATGGTGGTTACCTTAGTAGATATTAATTAATAACCTTTAAAACTATATATTATGGCTTTTGAATTACCTGCGTTAACTTACGCATCAGACGCATTAGAACCCAATATTGATAAAACAACAATGGAAATCCACCATGATAAGCATCATGCTGCCTATGTTACTAACCTAAACAAAGCTTTAGAAGGTAAAGAGGATAGTTCTTCCATTGAAGATATTTGTAAAAACATTGATAAATACCCTGTCGCTGTTAGAAATAATGGTGGTGGTCATTTCAATCATTCTTTATTTTGGAGTGTAATGGCACCAAATGCTGGTGGTAAACCAACTGGTGAATTAGCATCGGCAATTGATGCTACTTTCGGTTCTTTCGATGAATTTAAAACTGCATTTTCTCAGGCTGGAGCAACTCGCTTTGGATCAGGATGGGCTTGGCTTTGTGTTAAGGATGGTAAATTAGAAGTTTGCTCTTCAGCAAATCAAGACAATCCTTTAATGCCAGGTGTTGGTTGTGGTGGTACCCCTATTTTAGGTATGGATGTTTGGGAACATGCTTACTATTTAAAATATCAAAATAAGCGACCTGATTATATTGCTGCTTTCTTCAATGTAATTAATTGGGATGCTGTTGCTAAGCGTTACGCTGCTGCAAAATAATTTTGGCATGAATTTTTGGGATATTCGAGCGGGAAGAAATAAATCTTCCCGCTTTTTATTTTTAAACATGAGAAAATTAACCTTACTTACCCCAATCCTATTATTATCAGTTCTATTAAGTAGCTGTTCTGCAATTGAAGGAATATTTAAAGCCGGATTTTATTCTGCAATTTTCGTTATAGTGTTTATCGTATTTATAGTTGGCTTTATAATTTATAAATTCAAAAATTAATTTCAATGTAAGCTTTAGTGAAAATAAAAGAAATACAACCGTTTATAGTTGTTAATCATCAATTTATTAATGAGTTTTTTTTCATAAAATAAATTAAGCTGTGAAAGTGCCGCAAAACTTATAAATTAACTTTTGACAATCCCTTAATTGAAGGCTTAGTTAGCATCACCCTAAGTAAATTTACATACTTTAAGGATGCCAATTGGAAAGAAAATTAAGAGAAAATTATCAGAAGAGACTATCTTAAGGTAAATAGAAAACCGTAGTTTAAGCTTCAAAATAAAAGAAACTCAAAATTGTGTCTATTTTCTTTATTACTTTTATTCTGTCTTATTTCTGAATCAAACATACGGCGTATGCAACTACCCCTTCTTCTCTTCCGATGAAACCCATTGTTTCATTTGTAGTGGCTTTAATAGAAATATCATCTACATCCAAATCCATCGCTTTAGCAATATTGATTTTCATTTCTTGAACGTGAGGATTGACTTTTGGCGCCTCTAAACAAAGCATAGCATCTACATTATTAATACTATATCCTTTTTCCTTTAACATTTTAACGCACTCGGTGAGGAGGATTAAACTACTTATACCTCGCCATCTCTCATCCGTATTTTTAAAATGATGACCAATATCTCTAAGGTTTGCGGCTCCTAATAGTGCATCACAAATTGCATGAACCAAAACATCTGCATCCGAATGTCCAAACGCACCCTTATGATGTTTCAAATGAACTCCCCCTAAAATAAAAGGGTGATTATCTTTCAATTGATGAACATCAAATCCAAAACCAACTTTTAACTTCATTAAAACGAGTATGCCTGTGAATTAAAATTGAAAACTAAAGAGAATCTTAGCGTATTTGCCAAAGGCGATTTTTGTTGATTAGCCACCAAATAAGAAAAATCAATATTCACAATATTGTATCTCAAGCCTAAGCCTAACGTTAAATATTGACGATTTCCTTTACTTGGATTTTCATAGAAATACCCTGTCCTCACTGCGAATTGATGATTGTACCAATACTCTAAACCAGTTGAAATACTTACCTCCCTCAATTCTTCTGAAAAACCACCTGGAGCATCAGAAAAAGAACCAAAAATCCCAGCCGGAACAGACCGATTTGGATCTTTACCCGCGATAATTCTCCCTTGATTATCATATGTTGGTGGTGTAGGCACTAATAATTTATTGAAATCTACAGCTAAAGTGAAGTCATTTAAATCATCTAAATGGAAAGTAGAAGCCCCACCTAAACGCATATTAGTTGGTAAGAAAAATTTAGGCCCACTATCTGAGTAACTCATTTTAGTGCCAATATTAGAGATATCCAAACCGAAAGCCAAAGTCGCTGGACTTCCAAAAAAATCTTTATCTTCTTGATAAAAAGCAGATACATCTGCTGCAACTGCTGTTCCTGGTCTATTTTGGCTGCCATCAACTACTCCGGAAGAAAGGTTAGAATAGATAAACCTTAAAGCTGTACCTAAAGAGAAATTATCACCAAAGCTTCTGGAAAATGAACCATCAATAGCTAATTCATTTGGGCTGTAAGTTCCTAAGTTTGTTTGTTGCGCATCCACCAATTGAATTTCACCCAAAGAAAAATATCTTAAAGAGGCTCCAATCACATTTCTATCGTCTAAACGATAAAATCCATTAATATACCCTAAATTGATATCTGGGACTAGTTTTTGTAACCAAG
>JBKJLB010000372.1:0-3735 GCA_046597075.1 Pelobium sp. | reverse complement strand
ACTTATTTTTATATAATTTAAAACCTCAACAAAAATCATCAATGTGTTTATTCAACTGGTTCACACAAGAAATAGCAATAGATTTGGGTACTGCTAACACCCTTATAATACATAACGACAAAGTTGTGGTAGATGAACCGTCTATCGTTGCTTTTGACCGAGTTACCAATAAAGTTATAGCAATTGGTCGCCAAGCCATGCAAATGGAAGGTAAAACTCACGAAAACATCAAAACTGTTCGCCCCTTAAAAGACGGTGTAATTGCAGATTTTAACGCTGCAGAACACATGATACGTGGGATGATTAAAATGATAAATGGTGGTAAAGGTTGGTTTTTCCCTTCTTTAAGAATGGTAATTTGTATTCCTTCTGGAATAACCGAAGTAGAAAAAAGAGCTGTTCGTGACTCTGCAGAAATTGCTGGAGCCAAAGAAGTTTATTTAATCCACGAACCAATGGCTGCTGCTGTAGGCATAGGGATTGATGTGGAAGAACCAATGGGAAATATGATCATTGATATAGGTGGTGGTACTACAGAAATTGCGGTAATTGCCTTATCAGGAATTGTTTGTGATCAATCTATTCGCGTAGCAGGAGATAATTTCGACTCTGACATTGTGAATTATATCCGTCGCCAACATAATATAATGATTGGTGAACGTACAGCCGAAAGAATTAAAATCGAGGTTGGTTCTGCTTTACCAGAATTAGCAGATGCTCCTGCAGATTTCGCCGTTCAAGGACGTGATTTGATGACAGGTGTGCCTAAACAAATAACGGTTTCTTATACCGAAATTGCACATTGTTTAGATAAATCCATCTCTAAAATTGCAGAAGCGATTTTAAAAGCATTAGAAATCACTCCACCAGAACTTTCTGCAGATATTTACCAAACCGGAATCTATTTAACCGGAGGTGGCGCATTGTTACGTGGTTTAGATAAGCGTATCAGTTCTAAAACTAAATTACCTGTTCACGTAGCAGACGATCCTTTAAGAGCAGTTGTACGTGGTACAGGGATTTCATTAAAAAATATTGCCAATTTTAAATTTTTGATGCAGTAATAAAGTAATGAGTATTGAGATATAAGTATTGAGAAATACTTTATGCAAGGTAAGGGTTTAAAAATCCTTGCTTTTTTTATGATTTAGAATTTTCAATCAGAATTTTTTACATGACTAAATTTTAGTAGCGCCACAAAGAAAACACCTCCTATCAAGTTTCCAAAACTTGCCAATAGAAGCGTTTTAATATACATTCCAAACGTAATTTTATCTGATGATATAAACCCTGCAAAAAGCTCAATGTTTCCAACAATAGAGTGATGTAGCCCTAAATAACCAATTACAGTTGTTACCAAAATCACCATTAAAATACGACTAATAGTTTCATTCACGCTGGCAATTAACCAAGCCAATAAACCCATTAACCAGCCTGCAAAAATCCCGCTTATTAAAATCACGTGGCTTTTGTAGTCTATTAATTTGTGTGCTAATTCGTAAAAAGTATCTGGTTTAATCATCCCCATTTCTTGGCCAACAAATACCGTCAAGTAACTAAATATGCAACCTCCTACAATGTTACCAAAGTACACAATGCCCCAAAGTACAAATAGGTTTCTGATGGTTTCACTCCCGTTCAAAACTGGAAAAATAGCAAGTGTAGTATGCTCTGTAAAAAGTTCTGAACGGCCAATAATTACAAATAGAAAGCCTAACGGATAACAAAATGCCATTAACACATGAACAAAATTTTCGGAGTTATCGGCAGCAAACATTGTGTATGCTGTGGCCATTAATAATAAACTAAAGCCTACTTCCAAACCCGCCGAAAACGAAGAAAGTAATAAACTAAATCTTGATCTGCGGTGCTCATGTAAACTGGTTTCTATCTGCTCATGGAGTATTTGAGCTATCTCTTTAGGTTTGTTAGATTCATCTTCAGCCATAAAAATTTATTAAATTACAAACTATACCAATCTATTAATGAAGTTTTAATAAAAATGTTTTAAAATTCATTTAGTGAATAGCATTTTACAAATTTTTTTGGGTCAATATTTGCTTAAATAGAAATAAATTAAACAAAAATGATAAGTAGTGTCAAAATATGGTTTCAAAATAGGTATCATAAAATCCTTAATAGTATTTCTTTTTACCCAGCATTAATTGGTTTGTTATTTCTAATTATAGCCATATTTATGCTAGGCTTAGATTTTTCTATTCAGGGGAAAAATTTTAAATCATCTATTTCTTGGTTAAATATTAAAGATGCATCAACAGCTAGAAGTATTATTGCGGCTATTGCCGCTGGTATTATCTCGTTAACTGTGTTTAGCTTTTCTATGGTGATGATTGTGTTAAATCAGGCAGCTTCCCAAATGAGTAATCGTGTTTTAGATAAACTGATTGGAAATCGATTTCAACAAATTGTACTCGGTATTTATATTGGTACAATTGTTTATGCCTTCTTTTTATTAAGTACCATTCGTGACATAGATTCTGGTCTTTACATTCCTTCACTAAGTATTTATTTACTGATGTTCTTCACCATATTTGATATATTCTTATTCATTTATTTCTTACACTACATTACACAATCAGTAAAGTACGAAGTGATTATTCGACGTATTTACGATAATACTTTAGAAGTAATGAAGGCGAACTGCTTCAAAGAAGAAGACAGCTCAACTGAAATTACTATCGAAAATGGAATAAAAATTTTTAGTAATAAATCGGGTATTTATGAAAGTTATGGGAGTAATAATTTGATAAATTTTTGCACTCAAAATAATTGTCTTGTCCACGTTATCCCAACTCGGGGTACAATCATTTTAAAAGGTTCGCCAATTGCATTGGTGAGCAAAGTTTTAAATGATAATTTATCAAATGAATTGTTAAGATATCTCTACATCCATGAAAGTGAATCCATTGAAGAAAATTATTTTTACGGCTTTAGGCAATTAACAGAAGTTGCAATTAAGGCGCTAAGTCCTGGGATAAACGATCCTGCTACAGCAATTATAAGTTTAAGATCTTTATTTGAGCTGTATACTTTTAGAATTCAGCATTTTCCTAAAATCATTTTAAGAGACAAATCATTACAAGCCTTTGTAATTTTAAGCGAATTAAGCTTTGAAAATATTTTTTTAGACACCATCATCCCTATTTGGAATTATGGCAAAGACGATAGAATGATTCAACAGAAAATGCAATTACTTTTAGCTCAGTTAGTAAACAACCACCCTAATTTAACGGTAGAAAAGCTACTTAACAAAGTAAAGGATTACAGTAAAGCAAACGAATTTATTCTTTAACTCTATTTTTCTCTTCTATCCACCTAGATAAATATTTAAAACTATTTGCAGTATGGTACTGCAGCATCGCACCTAAAAAATTATACTTTCGGTGAGGAACCAAATTAGTTTTCAAATCATTTAGATCATCGATGAGTATTTTAGACCAAGGAATTTCATTAAAATTTTGGTTGATAATATCGGCACCCCTAGCAGGAAATTTCTCCCATACAGATTGATTGGTATATAATTTCACTGCATCATCGGCAAAATCTTTAGGTTGTGTGGCTACAAAACCACAATAAGGTAAACCATCATGCATTCCTTCTGCTCCAATTGGGGTGGTTACGTTTGGTGTTCCACTTAACATGGCATCAATTAGCTTCCCTTTTAAACCAGCGCCAAAAACCAAAGGTGCTAAGCAAACTCTAGCTTTAGCCATC
>JBKJLB010000326.1:0-2823 GCA_046597075.1 Pelobium sp. | reverse complement strand
AAAAAGGCAAAAATGAGGGAACAAGCGCAACCTACTCTGCTGGTGCTGGTATAGGAAGAAATTACAGATACAACACAGGCTTAAGCCTAAATAATCGAGGGAAGAACACTAACTTTTATAGCAGTTTTGACTACAGCAAAATAAAAGCAATTGATGACAATTATTTAAATAGAGCTATAACCACAAGCAATGTGATCTATGATATTAAAAATGCTGATTTAAAAGGAAGAGGAAATTACAACCTAAACCTAGGTTTTGATTACACCATAAAACCCGGACAAACCATTGGAATATTACTAAACGGCTTTAGTAACAAACTCATCTCAGATGAAAATAATCTAAGTAACATCTATTCAACCTCTCGTTTAGATTCTTCTATTATCTCAACCTCTTATGAAGAAAGAAACATAAAGAACGGCACCATCAATTTAAATTACGCAGGTTCAATTGGCAAAAAAGGAACTAAAATTTCTGCTGATGTAGATTATTTGAGAAATGAAAGAACATCACAAGAAGATTTTAGAAGCGATTATCGATATACTTTAGCACCTTTTAATAGAAAAGTATCTTTAAATTTAATCAACCAGTCGCCTGCAAATATTAACCTCATTTCATTTAAAACAGACTTTACTCAACCTTTAAAAAAGAATTGGTTTTTAGATGCAGGTTTAAAATTTAGTTTGGCAAAAGCAGAAAGTGAAAGGGTGTTTGATTTAAAATCAGGATCAAATCCGTTTGGAAGCATTATTTCCAAGTTTGATTATAGGGAAAACATTAATGCAGCTTATTTTATTTTTAGGAAAAAGAAGGAGAAAAGTAACCTAGAGTTTCAATTAAGAACAGAAGAAACCGTTAGTGAGGGAACTTCGGGAACCGGAAATCAATTAGTTGATAGAAATTATTGGAGCTTTTTTCCGGTGTTTCTTTATTCGAGAGACGTAAATAAAAATGACCAATTATCATTTTCTTATAATAGGCGTATCAACCGACCAGATTATCAGGATTTGAATCCATTTATCTACTTTTTGGACCAAAAAACCTATAATCAAGGTAATCCATTATTAAAACCTGCCTATGCCAATTCTTTTGAGGTTAACTATACCATTAATGATAATTACAGCTTTAGCTTGCAGTATAACCACATCAACAATTTCACTTATACAGTGTACCAACAGAATGATATTAATGAGATTGCAATTACCAGCAAAAATAATTTCGATTATAGAAAAACAGTGGGTTTTCAGCTGAATATTCCTCAGGAAATTACAAAATGGCTTTCTTTAGACTTATCGTTACAAACCTATTTTGAGTTTTTTAAATTCAATTCGGCTTTTTCTGGCGAAGTAAAGAATAGTAGCTTTAGTGGATTATCAAACCTGAATACGAGCATTAAATTACCAAAAGGTTATAATGCATTACTCAACGTACATTATGAAACACCCACAGCTTATGGCGTTTACCAATTTAAACCGCTTTACTATGCCAATTTTGGGTTATCAAAATTGATATTGAAAAAAGCTGGCAGTGTAAGATTTACTTTTACTGATATTTTTGATACCAATAGCAACAGATACAGTAGCGATTTATACAATTTAGATTTAGTAGCCAAGGAGAAAAGAGAAACTAGGAGTTTGCGTTTAAGCTTTAGTTATAAGTTTGGGAAAACCAGTATAAAAGGTGAAAGAAAAAGAAAAGTTGGTGTTGATGAGGAAAAAGGAAGAATTAAAGATTAGTTTTTTTAGCAAAAGCCTGTGTTAAATAAACCCGGTTGAAACGGATACCAGCTATGAGCCTAATGCCTGCGGGCGTATGAGTGAAAAACGGGACTTGCTTTAATAAATGTGGTGTAGCATCTTTTCAAAACAAATAAATGCCCATCCAGAAAATCTAGATGGGCATTTTATTTAGTATATTATTAATGACCTACCATAAAAACAGCATTACTGAAAAGTAATTTACCGTTCTCCCAAAAGCTACGAAATAATGGGTCATCGGCTAAGTAAACAACCGTTCCTCGTCCTATATCTTCGGTAGCGATGAGTACGCCATCTTGCAGTTTCTTTTTGGTGTTTTCGCCTGTGAAACCTGTCACATAATTAGCTTTTTTAATGGTTCCTACGTTCCACCCGTTTTCTAAAAAAGCATAAGTATTGACGTCTTGTTTTAAGGTATAATAAAAATTAGGATAGCCAAAAGCTAGCGGGTGTGTATTGTCTAAATCAACTTTATAAATAGATCCTGGGGTACTATTTACTAAATCACTGCGCTCTCTATCCGCATAAGTCTTAATATTATCATAAGGATTTTTCTTGGCAGTGTCTTGTCCTTTTTCGTCTTTTGACTTTAGGGAGAAACCTTTTTTATCTGCTAGCTGCTTAACAGCACCATCCATAGCAATAAGTTTACCACCTGCACTAATCCAATCCTGAATTTGCTCGCTTGCTAAATTTTTGTAATAACCATTTGGTGCAATCAACACCTGTATGTCGCTCCATTTAACTCGACCCAAGTCAGAAACATTGATTACCGTAATAGGATAACCTATTTGCTGTTCGAAAAAATGCCAAACCTCGCCAAAAGCTAGTGAACTTACCTCGTCGCCCGCTAAAACAGCAACAGTTGGTTTATTAATGTATCGTATTTTACTAGAGCCAAAATCGGCGCCTTTATCAACAAAACCAGTGGTTACTTTATTTATTATTTCGTTATTATCTTTTGCTATTTGTTTAACAATAGTCTCTAATTTATCGCCTAAAGCTGTATTACTAGTTTTAGCTATTATTAAAGACCCTGCGCCAAATTTCTTACCATTTACCTCAAAAG
>JBKJLB010000137.1:0-4342 GCA_046597075.1 Pelobium sp. | reverse complement strand
TATAGAAGCTGATTTATGCGGAATATTTAAGAACTTTCCATTGTAAGCTTTTCTAAATATAGGGCCATGTTTTACCCAGCTAACCAAATCCTTTGAGGTTGCAACCCCGAGGCGAGGAACTTCACGATTCCATTGGGTGTAGAACATCACATATGTCCCATTTTCTGTTACTGCTACTCTTGGATCCTCACAACCTCCAGGCCATTCAAACTCTTTCTGATTATCATTTCCTGGAAATAGCACCGGCTTGGTTTTTCTGTTAAAATTAATACCATCTTTGCTTTCGGCATAACCAATTCTGGAAGTGCGTGTTCCTATTTCCACACCCGTTTTATCTTCAGACCTATACAGAACTACTATCTTACCCTCTTTAACCACTGCGGCTGGATTAAATGTATAGTAAGCTTCCCATCCAACTTCTTTATTTGACATTGGATCAAAAAATTTTGTGCTTGTATCAGGTGAAATAATAGGATTGATATTTTGCGGTCTAACAAACCCACCAAAAGCCCATTTTGGGAGGATATTCTGATCTTTGGTTTGGGCAACCGAAAAATTAAAAGCTATTAAGCAAATAAAGATTGCTGCAACTTGAACAAGTCCCTTTTTCATAAAATATTTATTTTTAGATTCTAAAATTAGCTTTCAGATTAAGCTCTCGAAAATATTTCTATCATTTATTATCAATAAGTTCAAGTTACAACTGCAACTTGGTAATAAAAATAGAAAGTAAAAATTCTCTTTTTAAAAATTTAAGCCTGTAAAATAACAATCACAATAAATCAAAGGTATAATTTATGCGGTTTTTATCTGGAACTTAAAAATAAATTGTTCAATCAAGAAAATCCTATTTCAAAACTGCAATATCTGGCTTAATTATAATACTGAGGCAAGTATATTCATTTAAAACTATTTGTAAACATCAACAATAACGAGTTACAAGGAAAAGAACTAAATTATTTAAATAATAAAGTGTTTGATTTTTTTATACACTAAGTACAGAGATATTAAAAGGGAATCTATCTTTATCTAATCGATGTGCTGGTGAATGATTTTATATTACATTGACTTTGATAAGTTTTTTTGAAAACTCACAGATGTTTTTTATAAAGACCCTCTATTTGTCTTCCATTATTTCCTTTTTATATTAACTTAATAATTTTCATATCGTTTGTGATGAATAATCTAAGTGCATCTTTAAATTTATTATCCTTGAATTACAGTAACAATAATTCAGCATTAGAAATTAGAAAGGATTTAAATTATCGTTTCAAAATCAAATAACCCTTATTCATCTTTTTCTCGTTGTTTGGCTGGGTGTATACCAAATAATAATAAACGCCATTTACTAAATCCACATTAGTATTGGTCAATATGCCCACATTCGCCACACCTTTAAATGATTTGTCTTCATTATTATAATCTTTAATTCTGTAAACCTCATTTCCCCAACGGTTAAATATCACGACTTCATTATTTGGGTATTTACTAATGTTGTAAATCACAAATTTCTCATTCCCCTGCCCATCACCATTTGGTGAAACCAATGGATCTGGACTAATATCTGGATTCTCTCCAGGCCCAGTTGGCAACGTTGTTGGGTAAACATCATCTATATTAATTTGTGAACCAGTGCCAATCAAAGCAAAAGTTGTTGACGTTTTACTAATATTTACAATTGCTTGCTCACCTGGATCTTGCAAAGCATCGTTTATAGCATATAAATTAAATTTCTGAGTTGTGGTGTCCTGTCCAGCCGGGATGGTGATTGTTATATAATTTCCTGTTAAAGTATAATCGGAATTATTTTGTGCAGTTCCATTAAAAACTAAATTTATGGTAACGTCTTCAAAAATTGATTCGGTTAATACTGCAGTTATATTAATGCCTTGCCCTTCGGAAATAGTGGCTAATGTTGGTTTTAAGTTAACAGTTACAATTGGCTGAATTACGAAAGTTACGGTTGCATTATCACATAATCCTGAAGGATCGCAAGTGCGATAGGTGTAGGTATCAATCCCTTTAAAGCCATTAGTAGGTGTATAATTAAAAGTTCCATTCGTTCTAAAAACGATTATTCCGTGTGTTGGCTGACTAATGATGTTATAGACTAACGGGTCGTTATCTACGTCATAATCATTTGCAGTTACATTATTACTAAATGGTTTATTCATTTCGATAACAAATCGATCGTCTTCTGCTACTGGAGGATCGTTTACAGGAGTAATAACGATGGTAACTTTTGCAGTATCACATAAACCAGATGGATCGCAAGTCTTATAATTAAATGTCACTATTCCATTATCGTTTAAAGCTGGAGTATAAACAAAAGTACCATCAGCATTAAATACTATCGTTCCTTTGTTTGGTTGATTTACTAAAGTGTAGGTTAAAGGATCATTATCTGGATCACTATCATTGATGATCACTGTTTGACTTAATGGGGTGTCTTCAACAATCCTAAAGTTATCATCATTTGCTATTGGAGGATCGTTAACAGCTAAGACAATAATTGTAACAGTAGCAAAATTAGATACAAGCGAACCATCTGAAACCTGATAAGTAAACTTCTCGACTCCATTAAAATTTGGTTTTGGTGTATAAGTAAACGGACCATCCTTATTGATTACTACTCGACCATTTAATGTGTTGAAGGAGGTTATAATTCCTGAGGTACTCCAATCATTCCCATTAGGGGTGCGAACAGAAGATAATTCGACTTTAATTTCGTCATCATCTGGGTCTGAATCATTAACTGCTACACCTGTAGGGGTATCAATTGTTATTGGTGTGTCTTCCAAAGTTTGATAAGTATCATCATCCGCATTTGGCGTACAATTTCCAGGAAGAACATCTGCAGTTAAAGCTAGCGAACAACCATTAGCATCTAACACAGTGACCATGTGTTTCCCTACTGTTAAAAAATCAATAAAGTCATTTCTAGGGGTAGATTTACCGTCCAATAAATATTTGTAAGGGCTAGTCCCTCCAGTAATCAAAGGAAATATTTTACCATCCTTTGAAAACTTACAAGTTGTATTGGCCACATTTAATGTTCCTGAGAGTGGATTAGGTTCGGTAATGGTAATTGTGTTCTTCAAAATACAACCATATGCGTCTTTTGCAGTATAAGAATAGGTCCCAGGAGCCAGGTTATTTATTTGAGTTTCAGTTTGCTCATTATTCCATAGAACTGTGTATGGAGCTTCCCCGCCACTTAGTTGCAGCGATATACTACCATCTTTAGCCCCAAAACATTTAACCTGATTTATAATATCAGTAATTTGAAACGGTTGTAACGGAGTAATTATAACGCTGATTTGGCTGGTACATCCATTTGCATCTGTAACGGTTAAACGATAAGTATCTCCGGCTAATCCACTTAAATCTTCTGTTTGTTTACCATTACTCCATAAATAAGTATAAGGAGCAGTTCCACCTTTAACCGTCACATCAATTTTGCCAATTTGATTAGCATAACATGTGTTATTGGTGTGAGTTTCTGTCAATGTCAAAGATGCTGTAGGTTGTTTAATATTAAAACTCTTTTGTGATTGACATCCATTTGCATCAGTTACTGTAACGGTATAAACGCCTTCAGGTAAATTATTTCGATCTTTTATAGTGGTTCCATTATTCCATAAATAAGTATAAGGTGCAGTACCGCCATTTGCTGTGATATTTATACTGCCAGATGCATCTCCGAAACATAAAGCATTTTGAAGATTTTCTTGGATTGTAAGGGGCGCTGTAGGTTGGATGATTTGAATTAATTTTTCAACATTACAACCATTAGCATCAGTGACCACAATCTGGTAATTGCCTGCAACCAAACTATTGACATCTTTTGTTTTTTGACCAGAATTCCAACTATATGTATACGGACCAATACCTCCAGTTACATTAATATCAATTCTGCCTAATGCCTCTCCATAACATAAAATATTGGTGTGAGATTCTGTTAAAATTAATGGTGTTGATGGTTCGCTAATTGTAGCGCTAACTGTTGTTGTACAATTGTTTGTATCTTTTAAATAGAAGGTATAAGTACCTGCTGTTAGGTTACTGATAGTAGCGGAGGTCTGGAAAGTTGTTCCGTCTTTACTGTATTGATACGTTCCTGTTCCGCCTGATGCAGTTAAAGTTAAACTCGTTGTTCCACCATTGCAAAATATATTGTTATGAGATTCTGTTAAACTTAATATGCTTGGCTCAGTGATGGTAGCGTTTACTGTTGTTGTGCAGTTGTTCGCATCTTTTAAGGTAAAAGTATAGGTTCCTGCTGTTAGGTTTGTAAATATATTTGAAGTCTGAAATATGGTTCCGTCTTTGCTGAATTGAT
>JBKJLB010000407.1:0-3585 GCA_046597075.1 Pelobium sp. | reverse complement strand
GCTAACGTAACCTATAAAGCCAAACTAAGAATTTATTACACAGATTTAAAATAAGAGAATAAAAGAAATTTTTCATTGAAACTATATTTTGTAGATTAGCAATAATCTTCAAAATATAGTTTTTTTTATGTGTGGAATTGTTGGATATATAGGCCATAGAGATGCCTATCCTATTATTATTAAAGGGTTACACCGGTTAGAATATAGGGGTTATGATAGTGCTGGAGTAGCACTACTCAACGAAAATGAAAAATTAAATATCTACAAAAAAGCTGGCAAGGTCAGTAATCTGGAAGATTATATTTCAGACCAAGATGCATCAGGACATATAGGTATGGGGCATACACGCTGGGCAACCCACGGCGAGCCTAATGATAGAAACTCACACCCTCATCAGTCTGGTAATGAAAAACTAGCAATCATCCACAATGGTATTATTGAGAATTATGGCCCAATTAAAGAGGAATTAATTTCAAGAGGCCATGTTTTTAAAAGTGATACTGATACAGAAGTATTAATCCACTTAATAGAGGATATCCAGAAAGAAGCTCGCTTAGATCTTAAGGAAGCAGTTAGGGTAGCTCTAAATGAAGTGATCGGTGCTTATGCAATTGTAATCATGAGTAAGGATGAACCTAATCAGTTAATTGCAGCTAGAAAAGGAAGTCCAATGGTAATTGGTGTGGGCGAAAAAGAATTTTTTATTGCTTCAGATGCAACGCCAATAGTAGAATACACCAAAAATGTGATCTATTTAAACGATAATGAGATCGCATATATCAATGAAAATGAAATCCTTATCAAAACCATAGATAACATTATTCAAACTCCGTATGTACATGAGTTAGAGTTAAAATTAGAAATGTTAGAGAAAGGTGGTTATGACCATTTTATGTTGAAAGAGATTTACGAGCAGCCTAGATCCATTCGTGATTGTATGCGAGGTCGTATTTATCCGTTGGAAGGTAAGGTGCAGTTGGGCGGGATTAAAGATTATGCTGATAAGTTTAAAAATGCAGAAAGAATTATCATTGTTGCCTGTGGAACTTCATGGCATGCGGGTTTAGTTGGCGAATATCTGATTGAAGAGTATGCTAGAATACCAGTCGAGGTGGAATATGCTTCTGAATTTTGATACCGTAACCCAATTATTTCAGAAAAAGACATTGTAATTGCCATTTCTCAATCTGGTGAAACTGCCGATACAATGGCCGCTATAGAATTAGCCAAAGAAAAAGGTGCAACTATTTTCGGAATCTGTAATGTAGTTGGATCTTCAATACCTAGATTAACCCATGCTGGTGTTTACACCCATGCCGGACCAGAGATAGGCGTAGCATCCACAAAAGCATTTACTGCCCAAGTTACTGCACTCACTCTAATGGCCTTTTATATGGCACAAACAAAGGGCACTTTATCTCAAAGTAGATTAATTGGCTTATTAACAGAGCTTGAAAGAGTCCCTGAATTAGTTGAAAAAGCTTTGCTTTCAAATGATTTGATATTGGAGATTGCCAAAAAATTCAAAGATTCAAAAAACGCTTTATTTTTAGGAAGAGGAAGTGGTTTCCCTGTGGCTTTAGAAGGTGCACTTAAATTAAAAGAAATTTCTTACATACATGCCGGAGGCTATCCTGCAGCTGAAATGAAACACGGACCAATTGCTTTAATAGACGAGGAAATGCCAGTGATTGTAATCGCAACCAAAAACTCTTCTTACGAAAAAGTAATCTCCAACATTCAGGAAGTTAAAGCGAGAAAAGGTGTTGTATTGGCAATTGTTACTGAAGGCGATACTGAGGTGAGAGCCATGGCCGACTATACCATTGAAATTCCGCATACTGATGAAGCATTTTTACCTTTAATTGCTACTATTCCATTACAACTATTATCTTATCATATTGCATTATTAAGAGGCTGCAATGTAGACCAGCCTCGAAACTTAGCCAAGTCTGTTACAGTAGAATAAAATAAAGAAGGAGCTTTAAAGCTCCTTCTTTATTTTATGATAATTTTTCCTGTTCCTATAGAATTTTTCTATATTAGAATATGACTATTGTTCAATTAGAATATGCCGTTGCTGTAGATACATACCGCAGTTTTGTATTAGCCGCAGAGAAATGCTTTGTTACACAACCTACTTTAAGTATGCAAATCCAAAAACTGGAAGAACATATCGGAGTAAAACTTTTTGATCGATCTAGACAACCCGTTATCCCAACAGAGATTGGAGTTGAAATAATTGAGCAGGCTAGAAAAATTTTACAGGAAAGCTATAAAATCAAAGAAATCATTGAAGAAAGAAAAGGTGAACTTGCAGGTGAATTGAAAATTGGCGTGATCCCAACCATAGCTCCTTATTTATTGCCACGAGTGATCGGCGGTTTTATAGAAAAATATCCAAAAGTTAAGTTGACGATTTCTGAATTAACGACAGAAAATATCATTCACCAAATTAAAGTAGGCTTATTAGATTGTGGAATTTTAGCAACTCCTTTAGATGAGCCGCTGATAGCTGAAAGACCTGTTTTTTATGAAAATTTTGTGAGTTATCTATCTAAAAGTAGCCCTATTTTTAAAAAGAAAGCTATTACACCTGATGATTTAGATGTAGATAATTTGTGGTTGCTTAACGAAGGCCACTGTATGAGAAATCAGGTTCTAAATATTTGTCAACATAGAAAATCCAATCATGCTCAGTTAGAATATAATACAGGAAGTATTGAAACATTGATTAAAATGGTAGACTTAAATAATGGTATTACCATTTTACCTGAACTCTCAATGCAGGATTTCCCAGTTAAGCAAATGGATAAAATTAGGTATTTTAAATCTCCAGAACCCAGCCGTGAGGTGAGTATTGTTACCCATAAAAACTTTATCAAAAAAAGAGTGATTGATGCTTTGGAAAGTGAAATTTTAAACAGTGTTCCTAAACGCATGAAATCTAAAAAGAAAAAAGAAATCATGTCGATTTAATCTTCTCAACTTTTTATGTTTTTAACCGTTAATCCTTCAATGGCTAAAAAACCACTTCTAGAATTTAACCAAAACGGAATCTACTGTGCAGAAGGTGATTTTTATATTGACCCTTGGCGACCGGTTAAGGATGCGGTGATTACTCACGGACATAGCGACCATGCGAAATGGGGTCATCAAAAATATTTGGCGCACACCCTTTCTCGTGAAATTTTATACCATCGTTTAGGTAGCATCAATTTAGAAACAATGGGTTATGGTGAAAGTAGGATGAAAAACGGAGTAAAAATTACTTTTTATCCCGCTGGACATATTCCTGGCTCTGCACAAATTAAAGTAGAATTTAAGGGAGAAATTTGGGTTGTTTCTGGCGATTATAAAACAGAAGATGATGGTTTATGTACGCCTTTCGAGCCAGTAAAATGTCACTCATTTATATCAGAATGTACATTTGGAATGCCTGTTTACAAATGGCAGCCTCAAGCCGAAGTTTTTAAAGGAATTAACGAATGGTGGGTTCAAAATAAAGCGGAAGGAAAAACTTCCGTTTTAGGAGGTTATTCATTAGGCAAAGCGCGAGGAATTCTTCAAAACCTAGATCTAAAT
>JBKJLB010000384.1:0-3457 GCA_046597075.1 Pelobium sp. | reverse complement strand
CTAAAAGATTTGGCTTAAAAACTGATGCTTCTTTCCGTTTCGAGCGTGGGACAGATCCTGAAATTACGGTTTATGCATTAAAAAGAGCCGCGTTATTGATACAGGAAGTTGCAGGTGGCGAAATTACTTCAGATGTTTTTGATCATTATCCAAATCCTGTTGCTGCTTTTGAAGTTGAGTTAACATTTGATCATGTTCAAAAATTGATTGGTAAAGCAATCCCTAAAGAAGAAATCACTGCAATCATCAAAGCATTAGGGATTGAAGTTGTAAAAGAAACAGCAGCGCAATTGTCACTTAAAGTTCCAACTTATAAAGTTGATGTTACCCGCCCGGTGGATGTGATTGAGGAAGTTTTAAGAATTTATGGTTATGATAACATCGAGATTCCACAAAAGGTAAATGCCTCTTTAAATGTTTCTCCGAAACCAGATAAGGAAGCTATGCAGCATACCATTGCCGATATGTTAACCGCCAATGGATATTTCGAAATCTTATCTAATTCATTAACAAAATCATCATACTCTTCGGTAATTGAAGAAGCGGTAAAGATATTAAACCCGCTAAGTTCTGATTTAGATGTGATGCGTCAATCTATGCTACACTCTGGTTTGGAAGCGGTTGCCTACAACCAAAATAGAAGAAGTGCCGATGTAAAGTTTTATGAGTTCGGAAAAACTTATCATTTAAACAATGGAAAATATGAGGAGAGGAATCATCTTTCGGTTTTCTTGAGTGGTAAAGTTGATGCAGAGCAGTGGAACCAAGGGGGTAAGAACATTAGCTTTTATAATTTAAAAGCAGCAGTAGATTCAATTCTTAAAAGATTAAATATCCAGAACCTACAATCAGATGAAGTGGTAAATCCAGAGTTTGCCTACGGTGTGCAATACAGAAGAGGGGCTAAGGTTTTAGTAGAATTTGGTGCGGTTGCAAATTCGTCTTTAAAAGCTACTGACGTAAACAAAACAGTTTTTTATGCTGATTTTAACTGGGATATGATTTTAATGTTGGTGAAAAACAATTCCATCAGCTATAAAGAAGTTTCAAAGTTCCCGTCAGTGAGAAGAGATTTATCGATGTTGGTTGATCAAAACGTGAGGTTTGAGGATTTGAAAAGAATTGCCATTAAAACAGAAAAATCTATATTGAAAGAAGTTAATGTTTTTGATGTTTATAAAGGAGACAAACTTCCCGATAACAAAAAATCTTATGCCCTGAGTTTTATTTTGCAGGACGAAGAAAAAACTTTAACCGAACAACAAATTGATGGTATCATGAAAAAATTAATTGCTAACTTCGGTAAAGAAGTAGGTGCTGAGATTAGATAATCATCGGCGAAAGCCAAAAAAATAAAAATAATTAGAAAAAATAAATGTCTGTAATTGCTAAAAAATTAGATCAGGTTCTAGACCGCACCCAAAAGCTGGTTGATTTATCAAAAGCCTTACAGAAGCATAATGACCTACTTAATTTAGAAAATCAGTCATTAAAAGTAGCTTTAGAAACGAGCGAAAATAAACGAAAAGAGCTGGAAGAAAAGCAAAGAGTTTTAAGGTTGGCGAAGAGTTTAGAAGGAACAAGTGAAAAAACACTTGACATCAAGCAAAAAATTAACGAATTTGTACGCGAAATAGATAAGTGTATTGTACTGTTAAGTAAGTAGTACATTGTGAACCTAAGATTAGATGGGAGAAATCTCGATAAAAATAAATATTGCAGACCGTGTTTATCCGTTAAAGATAAATATGGAAGAAGAGGAAATTGTAAGAAGAGCTGCCAAATTGATCAATGATCGCATAAAGGAGTTGCAAGACAAATATGCGGTTAAAGATAAGCAGGATCTACTTTCTATGTGTGTATTGCATTATGCATCTGCTTCTATACAGGCAGAGAAAAAAGCAAGTAATGAAGATACGGACGTAGCTGAGAAGGTTTACCAATTGGATAGTTTGTTAAACGATTTTTTTGCTAATAAATAATTGTTCTTATAAGCGTATTTAAAATTAACCGCTTTAGATTTTAGGTTTCACTATTAAAAAACTTAACACTTCGATATTCAGAAGGGTTACAAAAGCATCACTCATTTGGCTTTATGCCATCTGTTTATGGCTTAAACCCTAAGCATGTTCGACAAGTTTACAATACATGAAGTCTAAAATTTAATGCGGTTTTTTTATTTTATTTAATTACGTTTTATGGAAATATTCATTTATCTGATCATTGCGGTAGTAGTATTTGGTTCAGGTATAATTACAGGAAGGTACTTACTACGCCAACTGATTAAAAAGCAAGAAGTTGCAGCCCAAACCAAAGCCAAGAAAATTTTAAGAGAAGCAGAAAGTAATGCCGAGATTCTTAAGAAAGACAAATTATTAGAAGCGAAAGAAAAATTCCTTCAAATGAAGGCGGATCATGAGCAAGAGATTAATCAGAAAAATAATGTGATTGCCCAAAAAGAAAACACCTTTAAGCAAAAAGAGCAATCACTAAATCAAAAGCTAGAAAATCAAAATAAAAAAGAGCAAGAGCTTGACAAAGCAAAAGCCAATTTTGAAAGACAAACAGAAATTGTACAGAAAAAACAGGAAGAGGTTGATACTTTAAAAAATCAACACATTGTACAGTTAGAAGCTATTGCTGGTTTGTCTGCCGAGGAAGCTAAAACACAATTAGTGACCAATTTGAAAGAAGAAGCTCGTACAAATGCCATGGCATCCATCAAAGATATTGTTGATGAAGCTCGTTTAACAGCAGCTAAAGAAGCTAAAAAAGTGGTTATTCAAACTATCCAACGTACGGCTACAGAATCTGCTATTGAGAACACCGTTTCAATTTTCAATATTGAAAATGATGAAATTAAAGGTAGAATTATTGGTAGAGAAGGCAGAAACATTAGAGCTTTAGAAGCCGCTACTGGAATCGAAATTATCGTGGATGATACCCCAGAGGCAATTATTTTATCAGGATTTGATCCTGTTCGTCGTGAAATTGCCCGTTTGGCTTTACACCGTTTAGTAACGGATGGTCGTATTCACCCAGCAAGAATCGAGGAAGTGGTTGCAAAAACCCAAAAGCAAATAGAGGAAGAAATTGTTGAAATTGGTGAGCGTACCGTAATTGATTTGGGAATTCATGGTTTGCACCCTGAGTTAATCAGAATGGTTGGACGTATGCGTTACCGTTCTTCTTATGGACAAAATTTGTTGCAGCACTCTCGTGAGGTAGCTAATTTTTGTGCGACTATGGCCTCTGAATTAGGTTTAAACGCGAAGATGGCGAAAAGAGCAGGACTATTACACGATATAGGTAAAGTGCCAGATGATAATCCAGAATTACCTCACGCAATTTTAGGAATGCAGCTAGCTGAAAAGTACAAGGAGCATCCAGAAATTTGTAATGCCATTGGTGCTCACCATGATGAAATTGAGATGACTTCTATGATTTCGCCAATTAT
>JBKJLB010000256.1:0-3048 GCA_046597075.1 Pelobium sp. | reverse complement strand
AGAAAAACCTGAGGCTACGACTAACAATGCAATAATTGGACTTTTAAATTGCTCAAACAACATTAGCCAAATACTTTTTTGCTTTTGCTGGGCATAACTGTTTAATCCATACTTTGAAATTTTATTTGCGATATCATTTTCATTAAGTCCTTTTTGCTGATTGACTTGAAGTAGATTGGCAATTTCAGCGATAGATAATGAATGTGCATTTTTGATAGGGGATGAATTACTAATCATATTTTTTTGTCTTTTATCTTCAGATACAAAGCATCTGCATCTACTTTTTTACATAAAGTTGTCCCGGTATTCATTGTAGCTGCTGTACCAGAGGCTAATCCATATAGAAATGCTTCTAATAATGTTTTACCTTTTGCAAGGTTTAAAACCATTCCGGCAACCATACTATCGCCCGCTCCAACTGTACTTTTCTTTTCCGCTTGGGGCGGAAAAATGTGCTCACAAATATCTCTACTTAATAATAATGCCCCATTTGCACCCATTGAAACAACCACAACTTCGCTTTTATTAGCATCAAGAATTTCTTTTGCTACTATTTTTGCTGTTTCAATATCCATTTTCTCTAAGCCTGATAATAAACCTAATTCTTTTAGGTTTGGCTTACATAGATAAACACCTTCCTCAAGAGCGATTTTAAGCGCTTCTCCTGAGGTATCAAGTATAAATTTTATCCCTTTATTTTTAGCTATTTTTGCAATTCGTCCATAAAAATCTATCGGAACTCCGGGTGGAAGACTACCACTTGCCACTAAGTATTCTGTAGATTGTAAATCTGCAATTGATTGAAGCAAAACACACCATTCTACTTCTTTAACCTCAGGGCCAATTATATCCAGCAAATATTGATGTTGATTAGATTCGTCTAAAATGATGATGTTTTCTCTAGTTTCGTTTTCAATTTTAAAAGATTTGTAAGGCATCTCTTTATTTCGAATCAATTTTATTAGAAAATCCCCATAATAACCTCCAGCTAAAAACCATGCTTTAGAAACACCTCCAAGCCTTTTTATTGCTCTTGATACATTAATTCCTCCTCCACCAGGTTGGTGTTTTGGAGCTTTACACTTTAATTTTTGATCAGGAATTAGTGATGGAACACTGGTGCTTTTATCAATGGCAGGGTTTAGCGTGATAGTAACTATGTTGCTCATAACTATTATTTAATCCAAATAAATTTCAATGTTCAAATAAACTTCTTAAGCTTTATAAAAGAGTTTTACTCCTTTTTAGATAGGACTAGGGAATGCTTTTTTATTCATCTTTATAACCGTTTCTCCAATTATTGAAATGTTTTTTGTTAGTCACAAGATTAATTCTTGTCCTTTTGCTCAGTTTTTGATTTACCATTAGCATTTGTGCATTTTAGCCTAATCTAATCTCGATATGTCTTATTTCGCTACCTGTTATTCTGGTTTGATTGGCGTAAAAAAGGGATAAATATTTCAAAAGCTATTGCCAAAAAAAAAGATGTTTGAGTAGGTTAAAATCATGATTTTAACCTATTTACATCGCTTCAATTAAAATAGGTTCAACCTCAATGGTTATTTCCACAATTATTTTTGATTTTATAGAATTAGAGATTAAACAAGCATTTTCTGCTTTTTTAACAATTCTTGTTGCTTTATCTCTATGCAGTTCGTTATAAATTACCACCTTGGGTTGTAGCAGAATCTCACTCATTAATAACACACCTTCAATCATTTCTAATTTTCCTTTTGCTTTACAGCAGAAGCTTTTAAATTCTAGTGTCGAGTTTTCTGCAATAGCTAAAAAAGTTGTCATTAAGCAACCACTCACTGCAGCCACAAATAAATGCTCTGGCGACCAAATTCCTGCTATCCCTTTTGTAAATTCGGGTGGTGTGGCAACTTCTATACAGATGCCATTTTGTTCGTTTAATTCTGGGGAACATATCATGCCTTTACGACTGTTTTCCCATTTAACATCTACATTATAAAAGTACGTTTCCATTTCTATGTTGGTTAAAAGGTGAATTTTAAACTTCTATTTATTCAATTAGTAGCTGTAGTTTTTTTTCATTATTTACTGATTCAGCCATTGATTATTTGCTAAAAAAGAGTCACTTACCTTCTTTTTTAGATTAATTATCTTTTCCTATCGCCTAAACAATTTGGTGTTATTTAGAGGTATTTATAGTGATATCATACCCATTCATTTGTGATAGATATCATATTTTTTACTTCAATTATTATTCTTCAATATTGATGTAATTTTGCCTTTCAAAAGAGGCTAATTTTTACCTTACCCAAATTATATTTAACTCTAGCTTATGTATCAATTCTATAAAAAACTATGAAGTTGAATGAGTGGATTAATTAGTCAGAAAAGAGATTTTTATAATGTCCTCTATGTTCTGATGTAGAAATTACCGAGTTTCTGTGAATATGTATATGGCTTGCCTTACTGATTCTAGATTTAAGAACGCATGGTTTAAAAAATAGCAAGTAGAAGGGTGGAAGATAGGTTGAAGTATTGTAATTATTATTGGTTAAACTCAAAGGCGTGAAGTATTCCATGTCGTTTTGTCCAAATGATGTATGTTTTTTTAAATCCAACATATTTAAATTCACCTATTACTCTTATGATAAACATTGCCGAGACAACCATAAGTCCAAATTTATCTAACCAAGTAGGAATCTGAAGCTGGATAATATGAGCTTTGACTAAAATAACAATTCCGAAAAATAATAGACTTAGAGCAACATTAAGTGTAGAAAAAGCGCTTGGTGTTAAGACCTTTGAATGTGTTTATTTTGTAGGAATAGCTGCATTAATATCCTATTTTCCACTTAGAATATAATAAATATGGATGATAAAAGAATTAAAAAAATTAAAAAAGAATGATGGAGATAGTGAAGATCATTTAATATAATTAATTATAATCTACATCTTTTACCTTTTTTATACATCATCATTAGCGTATAAACCTACTGTTTACTACTATTTATGCAGTAAATTTATAAATTATTTTGTCTCATCTAAAGCGTTGCTTGGTAACTCTACAATTAC
>JBKJLB010000230.1:0-4397 GCA_046597075.1 Pelobium sp. | reverse complement strand
ATCTATAAAGCCTAGTGTTAGTAGAGCCGAAATGATGCCCGAAATGGTTTCTACAAATAAGCTGATTAAGAGTTTTTTAGCGAAGCAAACCAACACCAGTTTTATAAATGTTTATCCATTAATGCTAAAAAATAATGGGGAACCTATGGATGATATTTTTATAGAAGACAATCTTCACATGAACCAAAAGGGCTACGATATTTGGACGAAAGCTATTACACCCTATTTGACAAAAGGAAAATAATTAATTCTGCTGCGTATTTGGGTTTGACAGATTTATATTATTGCTAAAATAATTAAAACACTATTTTTCAGAATTCTTTTTAACCTGAGTTTGCCCAGCTTTAAATCTTGGTTTAAAACCTGTTGGTTTTGCAATAATCTCTTCAACTTTATTTTCTTCTTTATCTATTGCCTCCTCAGATTTTAGATTTGTATTTTGGGCCTTAAAACGTGGTTTAAAGCCAGTAGGTTTAGCAGGTGTAATTTCGATTTTTTCTTCTTTAATCAGTTCTTCAGATTTTGTGTTTTCTACTTCCGTTTTTATAATTCCAGCCTTAAATCTTGGTGTAAATCCTTTTGGTTTGGGCGTATTAGAAATTTCTTTAATTTCTTCGGTAATTGGGGCAGCAGAGATTTCTTTAGGTTTGAATGCTTCTTTTAATGTGATTTCTTTTTCTTCAGAAAGGGGAAATTTTTTTCTTAAATCGTTAAACCAGTATTTTTTAGTGTGGTCAAAACTTTTCTCGCTCATTTGCTCGAAATGACTTTTGAATTCAGAAAAAAGTTCGAGATTAGAATGTGCTAAATGCTCTAAATCAATTTTCTTTTTCAGGAAAAATTCTTCAAAAGTCATCATATCAAAATCTCAATATTCAAATTTTTCCAAATGAGTTTTTTCCCGTCATCGCTCATTTCCCATTTAGCTTTTTCTTCTTCTGATGCTTGCAATAAACTTTGGTACCACAGTAAGGGAATTGCAGTTTCTTTTCCATCTATTTCTAAAATCAAACTGTCATCGTTAAAAACAACTTTTAATTCCGAATCTTTCCTTCTGTTACTTAGTATTCCCATTTTAAAATTTTATTGTGCCTTTTGCTTTAAGCTTTCTGCTTACTCGGCCATGTTATGATAAACCGCTTGCACATCTTCATCTTCTTCTAATTTATCTAACAATTTAGTGATGTCGACAATTTGTTCTTCGTTAACTTCTGCATGAGACAAAGGAATACGCTCTAATTTTGCTTGTTTCACGTCTATTCCCTTTTCCTCTAAAGCTTTTTCCATGTTTCCAAAATCTTCATAACCAGCGTGAATTACGGCAACATCTTCACCTTCTTCATTTTCTTCCAAAAAAATCTCTTCTAAACCGAAATCAATTAATTCTAATTCCAGTTCTTCTAAATCTAACTCTCCTGGTTCAAATCTGAAAGTTGAAACTCTTTTAAAGATAAAATCCAAAGCTCCCGTTTTACCTAAAGAACCGCCTACTTTTGTAAAATAACTTCTCACGTTTGCAACAGTTCTGTTGGTGTTATCAGTCGCAGTTTCTACCAAAACAGCAACTCCGTGTGGTGCATAACCTTCGTAAACAAACTCTTCGTAACCTGCCAAATCTTTATCTGAGGCTCTTTTGATAGCCGCGTCAACTCTATCTTTTGGCATATTCACTGCTTTTGCATTTAAAATAGCAGTTCTTAATTTTGAGTTAGTTTCTGGATGTGGCCCGTTTTCTTTAACAGCCATAACAATATCTTTACCGATACGCGTAAACTGAACCGCCATCTTGGTCCAGCGTTTCATTTTTCTTTCTTTACGGAATTCAAATGCTCTTCCCATTCTTTTTTTTAGTATTGAGTAGTTAGTATCTAGTATCAAGATGATTTGCATTAAGCATTAAATCTTGTATTTAAATTCTTTAACTAGCTGTGTATAAAATGTGTCTTGATTCTTATGTCTTGCTACTTGTATCTTATTTCTTGTGTCTTATATCTTGCTTCCCTATCCCTTTCGCAAGTTCAAAAGCATTTCCAAAGTTAATTTTTCCAAATCAAATTCTGGTTTCCAGTTCCAGTCTTTTTTTGCAAAACTATCGTCAATAGAAGCAGGCCAACTATCGGCAATTTTTTGCCTTGGATCATTTGCAGTATAACTTAATTTAAAATCTGGAATATGATTTTTTATTTCTGATGCTAAATCTTCTGGGTTAAAACTCACGCCGCCAAAATTATAACTCGATCTGATGCTGATTTGGTCAGCTGGAGCATCCATTAACTCTATAGTTCCACGAATGGCATCATTCATATACATCATAGGTAATTCTGTTTCTGCAGATAAAAAAGATGAATAACTTTGCTTTTTCAATGCCTCATGAAAAATATGAATGGCGTAATCTGTGGTCCCGCCACCTGGCATCGCTTTCCAGCTAATTAATCCAGGATATCGTATGCTTCTAACATCCAAACCGTATTTCTGGAAATAATATTCGCACCAACGTTCACCCGCCAATTTACTAATACCATAAACGGTATTAGGATCCATGGTACAAAATTGTGGCGTTTGTTGTTTAGGTGAATTTGGTCCAAAAACGGCTATAGAACTTGGCCAATATATTTTCTTTGTTCCAAAATCGATGGCAAAATCTAACACATTCAACAAACCATTCATGTTTAAATCCCATGCCAATTTGGGGTTTTGTTCTCCAGTTGCCGAAAGCAAAGCTGCCAACAGGTAAACTTGTGTTGGTTTATATTTAGTAAAAATGGCTTTTAGGTTTTCCTTGTCTAAAACATTCACAAACTCGAAAGGTCCTGCATTTTTGGTGTCATAATCTGGTCGGCGAATATCACAAGCTACCACCTGATTGACATGATGAATTCTACGAAGTTCGGTCACTAACTCAGTTCCAATCTGTCCGTTAGAACCGATTACTAAAATTTTTTCTACCATTGGTCAAAAGAGGTTTATGGGCAAAGGTAATTTTAAAAGGAGTTAGGGTCAAGGATTTTAGCTGATATTTATAACTGTTATGAAATTTTGCGCTAAGGATTGCAGCGGTATCCTTTATCCCGATTTTTCATCGGAATAAAGATATAGCGAAAAGCCTGTTATAGCGCCCAAATACTAATTAAACTTAGCAGCAGAAACAGCAGTCCTCTTGTACTTTTTTACGTTCCCATCCAAATCAAAAAGCTCTACATAAATAATATGAATACCAGTTTTAGCTTTGTTATTGTTCTGATCTATTCCGTCCCAAATCCATTCGCCTTGAGTGGATATAGTTTGATTTTGCACCAACTTTTTCACAATTGTCCCTTGGTCGTTATAAATGGTCACATTGGCTACATAATTTGGCTGAGGTAAATTAAATTGAATCCTTAATACATCCTCAAATCCATCGTTATCCGGCGAAAATGTTTGTGATGCCAAAGAAACCTCATCAGCATCAGAAACGTTTTCTAAAATTTGAGAGTTTTTATCGGCAGGGGTGGCATAACCCACTGAAGCTGTTGCCGATCTGAAATTTCCAATTGCATTAGTAGTCAGAGTAAGACTGCTCCGCTCTAAAGACACGCCTTCTACATCTTTCAGCAAAGCAAAATGCATTTTATAGTTATAATTTAATTGATCAATTCTTGCATTGTCATTATTTAAAACCACCGCTTTCCCATTGTCATCATTATAGGATGGCATGCTTGTAACTTTAACGAAATTATTAGGGTGAGCAGTAAAATATTGAGATTTAACAGTATCAGGATTTGATGTAATTACCCACAATGTTTGCGGCTGAAAAATCAGCTGGTCGCTACTGATGTTTTTAATCTGAATCACAGAATCCTTATCATTTACAGCAGCAATTTTCAGATTTTTGAAATCCAGTATTTTATCGGAGTTATTATAAACTTCTACAAAATCCACACCTCCAGTTCTAGGGTTGAATAAGATTTCATTGATCAATACATCGTTTTTAGTAGCTATGGATGGATAAATAAAAGTTTGAGTTTGGTTACTCAAGGTATTAGAACCACAATCTGATAAACCATCAGCAGTTAGCGTATAAGATTTATTCCTACTTATAAACTGATTGTATTTAATCTCAACAGTCGAGAATAAAGGACCAATTGGCAGCGCCGATTGTGGTGCACCAACTCCGTTATTAATATTATAATGACTAGTTGAAGTCGCTTGTAAACTATCCAAGCCTCTATTAAAAGTAAGCAAAACTGTTAAGCTATCTTTCAAAATTGCAGATACAAATTGTAAAGGAGCTGTAGCTTGATTACTCTGATAAATGGAGTTTTCGCTACCAGGAGTTCCACCACTAGCATTTATACTTACCGAATAATTTTGAGAAGGTTTACAGGTTGATAAAGGATCAATCAGTTCCAATGTCTATC
>JBKJLB010000178.1:0-2684 GCA_046597075.1 Pelobium sp. | reverse complement strand
TACTCTCGATGAGCTACAAAATAAAACCATTGTAATGGTCACTCATGATGTGCAAGAAGCTTTTGAGTTGGGTGATCAAATTTGTTTAATGGATGAAGGTGAAATTCTACAAATCGGAAAACCAAAAGAACTATTAGAAAAACCGAAATCCGAAAAAGTCAGCCACTTTTTACAAGATCAACAATTGCAACTCTCTTTAAAGACATTAAGCTTACAGGATCTTTGGCCTCAAATTATAAGTATAGGACAATTGCCTGTTCAAGATATTTTAGAGGCAAACGAATATCATCTATGGTCGATTTTAGAAAAATTAGCAAATCAAAAACATGTTCTACTCAAGTTAAATAAAGAAGAAAAAACTGTTTCTTCATCTTCCCTTATGTTGGCTTTAGAAAAATATAAAATACTGAAGGATGGAACAAATTAACGCCTTTTTCCAGTTCATCAGTCAAGAGTCTGATAAGTTGTTGAACCAAACTTTACAACACATTGGTTTAACTTTTATTTCTTTATTTATAGCCATTTTAGTTGCGCTACCATTGGGAATTTTTATCAGTAAAAAAGTAAAATTAGCCGGGCCAATTTTAGGTATTGCTGGAATTTTACAAACCATTCCAAGTATTGCACTTCTAGGCGTCATGATTCCTGTTTTAGGCATCGGCGTAAAGCCAGCAATCGTTGCGCTGTTTCTTTATGCTTTGCTTCCCATTATTAGAAACACTTATATCGGCATCACCAGTATAGACGCACAAGTTTTGGAAGCTGCAAAAGCGATGGGTATGAGTAATTCGCAAATTCTAACAAAAGTAGAACTGCCTTTGGCTTTTCCCGTGATTATGGCGGGAATTAGGACAGCAACCGTTATTAATGTGGGTGTGGCAACCTTAGCGGCATATATCGCTGCTGGTGGTTTGGGCGAATTTATTTTTGGCGGAATTGCGCTTAACAACTCAAATATGATTTTAGCTGGGGCTATACCAGCAGCCCTACTCGCTATCATTTTTGACTTTTTATTGTCTAGGCTACAAAAGATTAATTTCAGGAATACTAAAATTTATCTTTTGACATTACCATTTCTTATCACATTACTCTCCTCGTTTTATTTTCTCCCCACGGCCATTGACGGGAAAATGCTAGCAGGATTTACGCCCGAATTTATGGGCAGGCAAGATGGTGATTTGGGTCTAAGAAAAGTTTATGGGTTAAAAATCCGGACGGTTGTGATTAGTGATGCGGTGATGTATCGGGCAGCTTTTGAAAAAAAGCTGGATGTGATTAGTGGTTACAGTACGGATGGGCGCTTAAAAGCTTTTGATTTGGTGACTTTGAAAGATGATAAAAACATATTTCCACCCTATTATGCAGCTCCAATTGTCAATGAAAAGGTGCTCCAAAAGCATCCTGAACTAGAAGAAATTTTAAATCAACTCGCCGGTGTGATAAACGATAGTACGATGACCAACCTTAATTACAAAGTAGATTATCTTCATCAATCTCCAGAGAAAGCGGCGAAGGATTTTTTGATAGAAAAAGGCCTATATAAAAAACCTAAAAACGGAGCTGGAGATATCATTAAAATAGGTTCTAAAATATTTGGTGAGCAATATATTCTTGCCCAAATGTATAAACTGCTGATTTTAGGAAATTCTAATTTACAAGTAGAAACTAAAACTGGCTTAGGCGGAACAAAAATTTGCTTCGACGCTTTAACAAACAATCAAATTGATTTTTATCCCGAATATACGGGAACCGGATTGCTGGTCATTCTTCCTCAAAAAACAGAGATATTTGCTAAAATAATGGGTAATAAAGAGCTGGTTTATAGCTACGTTCAAAAGGAGTTTAAAAAGAATTACCAAATCAAATGGTTGCGCCCTATTGGCTTCAATAATACTTATGCTTTAATGATGCGCAAACAGCAGGCACAAAATTTGGTTATCAATAGTATAACTGATTTGAAAAACCATCTGGATAAATAAAAATGACACTCATCCATCAATATAAGACTGTACGAAATCATTCTGAAAAAATATGCGAGCCATTAGAAACGGAGGATTATGTGGTACAACCGGTAGTCGATGTGAGTCCGCCGAAATGGCATTTAGGACATACTACTTGGTTTTTCGAAACCATGATTTTAAAACCCTTCTTTACTGCATATCAGGAATTTGACCCAAATTATAATTATGTTTTCAATAGCTATTATGAAAGCGTTGGAGCTCGAGTTATTAGAACTGATCGAGGAAATTTAAGTCGCCCCACCGTTGCCGATGTGTATAAATATCGGGCTTATGTAGATGAAGCAATGGCGAATTATCTAAAAGAAGAACCTGATGAAAAAATAAAAGAAATATTGATTTTAGGATTAAATCACGAACAGCAACACCAGGAATTGTTGTGGTACGATATTAAATACATTTTAGGTCATAATCCGCTTTTTCCAGCGTACGCCAATGAAAATATTGAGCAAAAATTAATCCCAGAGAAACAAGATTGGCTGAAAATAACTGCTGGTTTATATGAAATTGGTCATCAAAATAACGATTTCTGTTTTGATAATGAATTAGGCGTTCACAAAGTTTATTTGAATGATTTTGAGATTTCCACAGCCTTGGTCAGTAATAAAGAATTTTTAGCGTTTATGAACGATGGTGCTTATCAGGATTTTAAGCATTGGCATGCTG
>JBKJLB010000147.1:0-8285 GCA_046597075.1 Pelobium sp. | reverse complement strand
ATTAAAACCATTAGGTTTTACCAAATAATCTTCATGAGTAATGAGCTTCCCCATTTCATCATGTAATTGCCATGCAATCTGGATACAACGCGGCCAGTTATCCGAATTGGTGATGGGTGCATCCCAACGTTTCGGCAATCCGGTGGTTTCAGTATCGAAAATTAAATACATAGCAAAAGGTATCGTTTTGTGTATGAGAAATTTAAGCGCTTCAAGAAATATTTAAGTGCTAATTTCAAATTTACTAAAAAAACGGAGGGTTTTTGGGGTGTTGAAAAGTAGTTTTTGTTGGCAAAATTCTACAAATAATATTTTCAGAATAAATCGTATTTTTGATAAAGTGAAAATTTTATGAAAGTATTGTTAGAAATTAAAGATAGTAAAGTACCTTTTGTAATGGAGCTTTTAGAAAGTTTAAATTTCGTTAAAACCAAACCCATTACAAATTACAAAGCTGAAGTTTTGGAAGATTTAAAAGATGCCGTTGACGAACTAAATAACATAAACGAGGGGAAATTGGAAGGTAGAAACGCAGAAGATTTATTCGATGAGCTATAAAGTAATAAGCTTATTAAAGTTTGAAAAAGAAATAAAAAGACTTGTTAAAAAATATCCTTCATTAAAATTTGAATATATTGATCTTGTTAGAAGTTTAGAAAAAACCCCAATTCTAGGCACATCTCTAGGCAATAATTGTTATAAGATTAGGATATCGGTAGCTTCTAAAGGTAAAGGTAAATCTGGTGGAGCAAGAGTAATCACTTTTGTGAAGGTTATTGATTTTAAGGTTTATCTTCTCACTATTTTTGATAAATCCGAACAAGAAAGTATTTCCAATAAAGAGTTAAAGGAAATTTTAAGTCTTATTAAAGATTAGCTTCATTTCGAACAGCTAATTGATATTTGAATCCATCAGACTTGAAATCAACTTTTCCAAAATATTTATCTAAATCAATAGGTGCTATTATTGCTTAATTTTATCTAGCTATTTATCTAACTTTTCACGAGCAACATTTTGTTTACCTATATTACTTTTCCCATAACCCAATATAAAGAATTAAAAATTAAGAGCGTTAATAGAATTATTTAGAAAGTTCCATTTTAAAGGTTTCTTTGTAAAGTTTGAAAAAACTTAAAGTGTAAACTGTAAAGAAAAGTGTAATTAAAACAAGTAATGAAGGTGTCATTGTTTTAAAAACAGCACCAAGTTCAAAATCGAAAAATCCAGGTAAAAATATTATTGCATTAAATATGCTTAAACTTAATCCTGATGAATGATATACTTTACTTTCTTTTATAGAGGGCTTAATTAAAGAAAACTTTTTCAGCTTAAAGTACATAAAGAGATAAATACTTATTGGTAACATAGCAGAAGTAATCATAAGAATAATAGTGACTTTTGAATTCAGATTATCATTCAAAAATATAGACGAAAGAAAGTAAAATCCTAGTCCTAAAGTTACAGTTATGAATATCAAAGGAAATTTAAAATAGTTTAAGAACAATTGCCAATGTCTTTTCCCTATTTGTTTCTTTACTGTTTTTTCTCTTTCCTTCTCTAAAATCGGCAAGTTCTTATATCCACCAAAATCTTCATCCCATATTTGATTAAGTTTTTGATGAAAGGTAACATTTGAATCCTCTTCTAATTCTAAACTAGAGATCACATGATCCAAAACCTCCTGATAGGTTTCGTTATATTTTACGTTATCGTAAACTAGTTTACTTACTAAAGCTTTCTGTGTTTGATCTAAAATCATGCGATAGTAGGTTTATTATTCAATAATAATTGAAGATTGTTAATGAATGCCGATGCATCAATTAGTTTAATAGAGACTTCATGTTTTCCTTCATTGGTCAAGCTGTAATATTTCCTAACTCGGTTTTCGAAAACTTCGGTATAGGTTTCTAATAATCCTTCTGCTTCTAATTTGTGCAAAGCTGGGTAAAGTGCTCCTTCTTTTAAGATGATATCTCCATTGGTAATTTCTTTGACCTTTTGTGAGATTTCATAACCGTACATTTTCTCTTGGTCTTCCAATAGTTTTAAAATGATGGTTTGGATAGAACCTTTAAGCATTGAATTTGAATTCATGATTCAAATATAAAAAATTATATACATAGATTTCTTATGTATATAAGATTATTTTTAAAAGAGCTGAATTAATTGAAATAAACCGTGGCGGCAGCGTTACCCCACAGCTTATTGCAGCGTGAGCAAAAATAAGCGAGGAGTAAAGCAGAGCAACGGACTATCGGTTGATATCAGCACTGCTTTACCTTTTCTAAATATTTTAAAGTTTACCTGCTTTATACGCTTTTTCGGCTCTTTTAATAGCTACCTTCTCACGATAATTTGCATACTTTTCTTTAAAAAGCATTTTAATCACACTATCCACACCGCCTTTAACCGCTAAATTATAAACACTTTGTGCCTTCCTGCTTATAGAAGCATCCCAAGCTCTTAAACTTAAAGAGAAAGAACCGTCTAAGTATTTCATCCAATGCCAATAACCAGTCGGCATAAATAAAGTGTCGCCATGTTCTAGAAAAACTTCTTCTCCTTGTACACCTTGCAATGCAGGGAATTTTTTAAAATCAGGATTTAAAACGTCGTAATCTTCTAAAGCATAAGTTGCATTTGGCAAACAATATAAGCGACGTTTCCATTTATTTTCGAATAAAATCACATGCTTCCGTCCACCAAAATGGGTATGGAAAAGGTGTGGTAAATCGATGTCGTAATGCAAAAAAGTAACGGAATTAGAGCCCCCAAAAAACATGGCAGGCATACTTTCGATAAAACCACCCATTAAATCTTTCGGAATTTCAATATCATTAATCAACTCTGGACGGTGTTTGAATAGATTGAAGAAAAATATTCTAAGCTCCGTTGGTTCTCTTTTGATTAAATCCAAATAATCTCCAAACTTCATCTGTGCGGCTGCAGTATTGATAGGTTTAGAGGGATCCGCTTTGGAGTTATCATATAATGGAACTTCTAAATCACCAGCTATAGATTTTAGATAATCTGTTGTCCACTTATCACGAGCAGGCCAATCTTTAGTGAGGTTTTTAATCACTAAAGGTTTGCGTTTGTTTAGGTAATTCTTTTTAAAATCAGCCGGACTAATACTGTCTACTACATCAACTTTGTTTAATATAAAACTCATTGTTTTCAATTGAGGGTAATGATAAGCCTTTAAAAAAAGCTTTTTACCCTAAGGCAAAATTAATATATAGACCGAAAATTCATACAGTTTAAATTTCTATTGCCTTGTAATGACAAATTGCTTTAACTAAACAATTTGATTGAGTTTAAAAATTCTTCATTAATTTACGTTTAAATAAAATTATTTGAATTTGACGCTAAGCTATCTCAATTACAATCAAATTGTTCCATTAATTTGACACTAAGTCACTTAAATTTTTCATTTAAAAACTTTGAATCATTAACTTCGAGGAATTATTCAATCAACAATTTAAATCGATATAAATCATGAAAATTACCGTAGTTGGAGCAGGTGCAGTTGGCGCAACTTGTGCTGATAATATTGCTAGAAGAGAGTTAGCACAAGAGTTAATTTTATTAGATATTAAAGAAGGTGTTGCCGAGGGGAAGGCAATTGATTTAATGCAAACGGCTTCTTATTGTGGTTTTGATACCAAAATTAAAGGTGTCACTAATGATTACGCTGCAACTGCAGGTTCTGAAGTGGTTGTAATTACATCTGGTTTACCGCGTAAACCAGGTATGACTCGTGAAGAACTAATTGGTACCAACGCTGGGATTGTTAAATCGGTAACAGAAAATATTTTAAAGTATTCTCCTAACACCATTATTATTGTGGTTTCTAACCCAATGGATTCCATGAATTATTTGACTTTAAAAACATCAGGTTTACCTAAAGAAAGAATTTTAGGGATGGGTGGTGCATTAGATTCAGCTCGTTTCAAATATTATTTAAGTCAGGAATTGGGTTGTTCTCCATCTGATTTAAATGCAGTGGTTATTGGTGGTCATGGTGATACTACAATGATTCCTTTAATTCGTCACGCTACTTGGAATAGTGCCCCGGTAACTAACTTCTTATCTCAAGAGCAACAAGATAAAGTGGTTGCAGCTACAATGGTTGGTGGTGCTACTTTAACTAAGCTAATTGGTACTTCTGCATGGTACGCTCCAGGAGCTGGAACTGCTTTTATGGTAGAAGCTATTGTGCGTGATGAGAAAAAATTAATTTCTTGTGGCGTGGCTTTAGATGGCGAATATGGCCAAAAAGATATTTCCTTAGTTGTACCAGTTGTTTTGGGAAAAAACGGATGGGAAAAAATTGTAGATTATAAATTAAATGATTCTGAACAAGCTGAATTCAATAAAAGCGCTGACGCAGTAAGAAACATGAATCAAGTTTTAACAGATTCGAATTTGATTTAATGATAAAATATAAAATCCCACTGGAGGTTGTTGATCTCCAAGGCGACGGCTTCCACCTTTTGGTGGAAGTTGTTGTTTTCGGGCAATCCTTCAAGGCTGTTTTAGATACGGGAGCTTCGAAATCAGCTTTTGATATGGAAATCATTTCTAGTTTAGCTTCCGAAGATCAAATTATCCATATGCCTGATCAACATGCGATAGGCTTGGGAACCACTACAATGGAAAGATATTACGTAGTTTGTCCAGAATTTAAAATAGGCGATCTCATTATTAAAAACTATGAAGTACCTGTTTTTGATTTATCCGCCATCAAATTTGCTTATGAAAAATTAGATCTACCTCCTGTTATAGGTGTAATTGGTGGTGATATTTTAATGGATTATAAAGGAATAATCAACTATAAAAATCTATCTCTAAGTCTTTCAAAAAATTAACATCATTTTTCCTTAATTTAGAGGAGATAAAGCTTCTAACATGAAAAAAGACATTCAAAACGCAGACGATATCAAGCTATTGGTTAATGAATTCTACAAGAAAGCGGTTGATGACAAAGATCTAGGACATATTTTTACGGATGTAGCCAAAGTAAATTGGGAACATCACCTACCGATTATGTATGCTTTTTGGGAATCTACACTATTAGGAACTCCAGGATATAAAGGAAACCCTATGGATGCACATTTTAAGCTCAATCAAAAAATAGAATTAACCGGCGAACATTTTAGCAGATGGAAATCTCTTTTCATTCAAACCGTTATGGAAAATTTTGAAGGAGAAATTGCAAAACTTGCTGAAGAGAAGGCAGTAAGCATTGCAGATTTAATGTTTTATAAAATTCATAACTATTACAATTCTCCAGGTGTAGCCAAACCAAAAAAATAGTTATTAAAATTTTTTTCTAAAATTCAAATTAAGTAACTTACATAAGTATTTACTTATGAGAAAGTTAATCTTAATTTTTTTGTTTATTCCCTTACTCTCCAATTCACAGAATTTAGCTGGTTTTTGGAAAGGAAAAATATATCAAGACAGCGGGGGTTATGCTCAAGAATATGAACTAGAGCTTCAAATTACTCAGAATAAAAATAAGTTATATGGCACTAGCAATGCCTATTTAAATCTTGTCATTACAGAACAAATAGCCTTCAAAGGCGGCTATTTCAAAAACGATTCTATCAAACTAAAAGAATATGAAGAGGGAATTATTAATAGTGTACAACCAAACTCTTATGTTCCTTGTATTAAAACCTACATCTTAGCTTACACAAAAGAAGCAGACGGAACTGAAACACTTAAAGGAAGATGGTATGGAGTTGGGTATGATGACAACAAAACTGATGACGTATTTTCATCTGATTGCATTCCTGGTTTGGTGTTTCTAAGCCGTGTAAGCTTATCGCCTCGGCAAAACATTATTTCTGGGCCTACTCTAACCTATAATTTTCCGGACACACTTAATGGAACAAAGCTTACAAAAGTTAAAGAGATAGAGGTAGAGAACCCTGTTGTTGAAATTTCTATTAATGATTATGAAAAGGTTGATGGCGATGAGGTAAGTATTTATTTTAACCGTGAAAAAATAGCTGATCATGTTATGGTTAAAAAAAGTCCTACAAATTTCACTTTAACGCTAAGCGAAAAATACATTAATAATGAAATTATTATTGTCGCCGAAAATTTGGGTAGAATTCCTCCTAATACTTCCCTAATGAAAATTAAAGATGGAAACAAAACTTATGAGGTTTATGTATCATCTGACTTTAAAAATTCAGCTGCTATTTATCTAAAATATAAAAAATAGAGGTGAAGCATTATGAAATACCTTCTTTGGTTATTGATTATTTTATCACTGAAAGCAAATGCGCAATTTAAAGGTATCTGGAATGGTTATATTGATGCAACTAAAAACTCTTCAACATCTGGATATTTAGTAAATATTACCGACGAGGTAGATGGAGTAATTTCTGGAGAGGCTTATATTTACGGTACTTCCATATTAAATTTTTTAGGTAAGCATGATTTTATTGGGACTATAGAAGGCGACCGAATAAAGTTTATGGAACTTAAATTATTAATAAATGTAAAACCTACTTTCAGACATTTTATTTGCTACAAAGATTTAAATTTAAAGTTAAGCAAAGTAGATAGCCTAAATGCTTTAATTGGCCCTTGGGAAGGCGATGATATACAAAATTCTGTAATATGTGAGCCAGGGACTGCTTATCTATATAAAATGAATCCTGATAGTAGTTGTCACATTCCAATACCTGATTATGTTTTAAACTACATCAAACAAAACAAAAAAGTATACCAATTTTTAAATACTGAATTAAGTAGTCCTTATTTAGTTTATGTAAAAAGTAGAATAGTAAATGTGAGACTTTTAGATTATGATTTAAATGATAATGATATAGTTTCAGTTTATTTAAACAGAAATTTAGTTGCCGACAGGGTGCGCATAAAACCTAAACCTAGATTAATTAGGGTAAGATTAAATCCATATATCTTTATCCAAGAAATGGTTGTTTATGCTCATAATTTAGGAAAAATACCTCCAAATACTTGTTTGATGGAGGTTGACGATGGTTTTTCTAAACAGAAAGTATACATCTCATCATCTTTACAAAAAAGCGCCCTTATCTATTTCAAATACGTTGATCCATAAAAAAGTCGATTTAAAATATTTAAACCGACTTTAGAAATAATTTTGAAATCAATTAAACGTCAATTTTAGCGTATTTCGCGTTCTTTTCAATGAATTCTCTACGTGGAGCTACTTCGTCTCCCATCAGCATAGAGAAAATATGATCTGACTCTGCCGCATTATCAATAGTAACTTGTTTTAGAGTACGCGTTGCAGGGTTTAAGGTTGTTTCCCACAGTTGCTCAGCATTCATCTCTCCCAAACCTTTATAACGTTGAACATGCACACTATCTTCTTTACCAGCACCTTTTAAGCGTTGAACAGCAACATCACGTTGGGCATCATTCCAGCAGTATTCAAAATCTCTTCCTTTTTTAACTTGATATAAAGGTGGCGCCGCGATATACACATTCCCAAACTCAATCAAATCTTTCATATACCTAAAGAAGAAAGTCAAAATTAAAGTAGTAATGTGAGAACCGTCAATATCAGCATCCGTCATGATGATGATTTTATGGTACCTTAATTTATCAATATTCAGCGCTTTATCATCTTCTGCGGTTCCAATACTCACACCTAAGGCAGTAAAAATATTCTTAATCTCGTCGTTCTCGTAAATCTTATGCTCCATTGCCTTCTCTACGTTCAGGATTTTACCTTTTAACGGAAGTATAGCTTGAAAATCACGATCGCGACCTTGTTTTGCAGTACCACCCGCAGAATCTCCCTCTACAAGATATAATTCGCAAGCATAAGGATCTTTATTCGCACAATCAGCAAGTTTACCAGGTAAACCAGAGCCACCCATAACATTCTTGCGCTGTACCATTTCTCTTGCTTTTCTGGCGGCAGCTCTCGCTGTTGCTGCCAAAATCACTTTACTCACAATAAGCTTTGCTTCTTTCGGGTTTTCCTCTAAATAGTTCCCTAAAGCTTCACCAACTGCGATATCGACTGCACCCGTTACCTCGTTATTACCTAACTTGGTTTTGGTTTGTCCCTCGAACTGTGGCTCTTGTACTTTAACCGATATTACTGCGGTTAAACCTTCTCTAAAGTCATCCCCTGTAATTTCAATTTTTAAGTTTTTTAATAATCCAGATTTATCAGCATAAGATTTTAGGGTACGCGTTAAACCACGTCTAAAACCAGCAATATGAGTTCCACCCTCAATGGTGTTGATATTATTTACGTAAGAGTGTA
>JBKJLB010000253.1:0-3291 GCA_046597075.1 Pelobium sp. | reverse complement strand
GGGTTCTTTAGCTAAAGTGTTAAACATCTTAGCCGAAAAGGAAATTAACATGAGTAATATTCATTTCTTTTACCTAAAACAGGCATAGATTGAATTTTACTCATGTTAATTTCCTTTTCGGCTAAGATGTTTAACACTTTAGCTAAAGAACCCACATCATTACTTACCTGAAAGCAAAGTGAGGCTTTATTGGTGTTTTTGACATCCTCTTGTTTATTTGTCAAGATTAAGAAACGGGTATAATTTTTTTTATTGGATTCTATTCTTCTTTCTAAAATATTTAAACCGTAAAGTTTTGCGGCTAAAGCATTGGCAATCGCTACAGTATCAGTTAAATTTTCTTCTTTAATTTTTTTAGCACAAGCTGCCGTATCGCTGCTTTCAATCACTTTTAATTCAGGGAAATCATCTAAAAAATCACCGCATTGGCGGATAGCTATGGGGTGAGAGGTAACGGTTTTAATATCTTCGAATTTTACACCTGGTAAAGCCATTAGGTGTAATTGTATATGAAGGTAGGCTTCACCAATAACTGGAAAGTTATATTCCCTTAATAAAGAGTAATTGGGTAATAAACTACCAGCAATACTATTTTCTATGGCCATCACTACATAATCAGCATCACCAGCATCTAGTTTTTGAAAAGTTTGTTTAAAAGAGTTACACTCAATTGTTTCGATATCTTCTCCAAAAAACTTAAAAGCAGCCTCCTCATGAAATGAAGCTTTGATTCCTTGTATGGCAACTCTCTTTTTTGCGCTCATTTTTTTGTTAAAAAAAAACCCAGCTTTTTGAGCCGGGTTCGTTTATGTTTTTATGTCTTATTACATATTAGTCCCGGCTCTTATTTTTAAAATAAAAGTAACCGAAGTAATATGTTGTGTTATTGTTCATTTCTTATTTCCAGTGTCAAATGTACACAATAATTTAAATGGACAATAAAAAAATTTAATTTTTTTTATTTCCGATTCGCCAAATTAAATATTGATGCTTTTTTAATAAACTAGAGAGAATTATAAAAAGTTAAACTCTCTTTAATCAAAGCTGCATCAACAAAAATATCAAATTGGCAATTCCCGATTTTATTTGGTAGCGAAAAATTAATTTTACCTGATTCATTCTTTTTATCATTTTTCATGATTTCTAAGATTTCTTGTTCAATCCCTGGTCTAATTTTATATTTTCCAAAGTACTTTAAAAAAGTAGAGGTAATTAATTCTAAATCAGATACTGGTAGTCCAACCATTTCTTTAGCTAAATAAGCTTCACAAATCATCCCCAAGGCAATAGCCTCACCATGTAAAAGTGAATTTTTTTCATTCTTCAACGACCAAGACTCTATCGCATGCCCAATGGTATGACCATAATTTAAAGTTTTTCTTATTCCCTTTTCAAAAGGATCTTCTAAAACCACTTTGTTTTTAATTCCTACAGAATGATAGATTTGATCTTCAGTTATTTCTTTTGCATTTTCTAAAGCTGTAATTTCCTTAAAGAAATCAGCATCAGCAATAATTCCATGTTTAATTACTTCGGCAAAGCCAGAAGTCAGTTCTCTGTCAGATAAAGTTTTTAAGAAATCAGTAGCAATAATAACAGCTTCAGGCTGTGCAAATGTGCCAATGATGTTTTTCACCTCGCTTAAATCCACTCCAGTTTTTCCACCAACAGAAGCATCTACTTGCGAAAGTAAAGTGGTTGGAATGTGAATAAAATCAATTCCACGTTTAAAAGTAGAAGCGGCAAAGCCTCCCATATCGGTTATTACACCACCACCTAAATTAATTAAAATAGCGTTTCTATCAGCTTCGAACTCCAATAACATTTGCCAAATGCCAATACAAAAATCGATGGTTTTATTTTCTTCTCCGTTTGGAACTTCAATAATGTCAAAATCGGTTAATTCTGGAAGTTTTTCCTGTAAAACGGGTAAACAATATTGTCCAGTCATTTCATCAGTCAAGATAAAAACCTTTGAATATTTCTTTTTGGAAAGAACCTGATGCAGACTATTTAAACTATTGTCAAAAGAAACTTCATAGCTGCTATTTTGAATCGGCTTCATATCACTTTAATTTTTTGGCCATTAAATTCTATCATATCACCCTTTCTTACTTTCAACCGTTTTCTATAATCAACAGCTCCATTATATTTAACCATGCCATCTAGTACTACCATTTGTGCTTCACCTCCAGATGAAACTAAATCAGTAGCTTTCAAAAGCTGTATCAAGGGAATAAATTCGCCTTCTAATGTAAATTCTATCATACAGGTCAAACTTACAAAAATCATAAACGTTGTATGCTAATAATGTTCAATGATTTTATAATTTTGATTCTTTATAGCCAATTATAATATGCCTGATTTTATTTCTAAACAAAGTTTATCTTTTGATGATACTGAAATTGCTTTTAAGCATCAAAGTAATAAAGATTTAAAGCGATCTTTTTGGTTGTTTAAAATGATTAGCAACAACTTTTTAGTTAAGGCAGGTCCTTTTTTCACTAAAGCAGCATTAGCCATTCGTCTACCTATTTCAGGATTGATAAAGGCAACCATTTTCAAACAATTTTGCGGTGGAGAAACCATTGCAGAGTGTACACCAATTATCCGTCACTTAGAATCAGCAGGCGTAGGGACTATTTTAGATTATTCAATAGAGGGCGAGGAGGAGGAGAAAATTTTTGATCAAACAGCAAATGAGATTATTAAGACTATCCAAAAAGCAGTAGAAATGCCTTTTGGTATTCCATTTTGTGTATTTAAGATTACTGGCGTTGCTCGCTTTTCTTTATTAGAAAAAATAAATAATAAAGAAAAGCTTAAAAGTTACGAGGAACTAGAGTGGAAAAAGGCTCATGCCCGTATTGATGCCATATGCAGTAAAGCTTATGAATTCAAGAAACACATTATGATTGACGCCGAAGAAAGCTGGATTCAAGGTGTGATAGATGATGTTGCTATAGAAATGATGCGGAAATTCAATCGAGAAAAAGCAATTGTTTTTAATACTTATCAATTGTATCGACATGATAAATTAGCCTCATTAATTGTAGATGAAGCTTTAGCTAGAACAGAAAATTTTTATTTAGGTGCTAAATTGGTTCGCGGCGCTTACATGGAAAAGGAGCGGAAAAGAGCTACAGAAATGGGCTATATTTCTCCAATTCAACCTGATAAAACAGCTACCGATAGAGATTATGATGCAGCAGTAGATTTTTGTTTAGAAAATATTAGCCATGTTGCTTTTGTTGCCGGAACGCATAATCAACATAGTTGCCAAATCTTAGC
>JBKJLB010000170.1:0-9433 GCA_046597075.1 Pelobium sp. | reverse complement strand
CTGCTGATTTTATCAAATGTAAAAACATTATTGGAATGCATTATGATACTTTTGGCTATATTAAAATTGATCACGATCAGGCTAAGAAGGCTTTCTCAGACGCTGGATTAAATTTGCATTTATTAGAAATTACAGATGATGTTGCAAAAGCTACAGCTTTATAACCAACAAAAAAGGAGCTTTATGGCTCCTTTTTTATTTGCGTTTTATAAAAGTGCAAACTAACCGATAACAGTTCCGTTCTCAATTACTGCGTTTTTCTTTACCACTACAATCCCCTCTTTTATAGTGTGTGTTTCGTGTTCAGCATCAGCCAAATGAGAGCCACCGTTGATGGTCACATCATTTCCAATAAAACAATTTTTATCTAAAATCGCGTTGTTGATCATACAATTTTCACCAATTCCTGTTAAAGGCTTGTGGGATTTTACCGAACCCTGAATCTCTTCTATCGTTTGATAATAATCGCTACCCATTACGTAACAGTTAGTGATTTTAGTGCCTTTACCAATTCGCGTTCTAATCCCAATCACAGCATGTGTAATTTCATCTGCATTAATAATACAACCATCTGCAATGATAACCTTATCTAATCTTGTCCCTGATATTTTTGATGGTGGCAACATTCTTGACCGAGAATAAACTGGATTTTTAGAGAACAAGTTAAACTCGGGAATATCATCGGTTAAACCTAAATTAGCCTCAAAGAAAGAATCGATATTACCTATGTCTGTCCAATAACCTTCGTATTGGTAGCTAATAATTTTATTGACCCCAACAGCATCCGGAATAATTTCTTTACCAAAATCATGGCGTTCATTTCCCTCTAGCATTCCAATTAAAACATCCTTATTAAAAAGATAAATCCCCATTGATGCTAAGTAATTTCTACCTTGAGCTTGCATTTCTTCACTAACTTCAGATTCCCAGCCAATAATCTCTTCTGAATTTGGCTTCTCTACGAATGCTGTGATTGATTGATCTTCATCAGCTTTTAAAATACCAAAACTGGTCCCGTCCTTTGCATTTACAGGGATAGTTGCAATGGTTATCTCCGCTCCTTTACTGATATGATTTTCTACCATTTCTCTAAAATCCATCTGGTAAAGCTGATCTCCAGAAAGAATCAAAATATATTCAAAATCATGTTGTTTTAAATGGTGCAAACTCTGACGAACTGCATCAGCAGTTCCTTGGTACCAACCTTCGTTTCCCGGTGTTTGCTCGGCAGCCAAAATATCAACAAAGGCATTACTAAAAAAACTAAAGCTATACGTGTTTTTTATATGCTTATTTAAGGACGCGGAATTGAACTGCGTCAACACAAACATTCTTCTTAAACCCGAATTGATACAGTTTGAAATTGGAATATCTACTAATCTATATTTACCAGCAATTGGTACAGCCGGTTTTGAACGAGTAGCAGTAAGTGGAGAAAGACGAGAGCCTTGTCCTCCACCTAAAATAATGGAGATAACTTTGTTTTCTATCATGATTTAGGAGTTAAGCTTTTGTATAATTTAACATATTCATTTGCTGATTTCGTCCAAGAGAAATCAAGGTTCATCATTAATTTACGTAATTGAGCAACTTTTTTTGTGTCTTTATAGAGATCGATAGCTCGTTGAATGGCATTCACCATTTGTAAAACATCAACATCTTCAAACCGTATTCCATAGCCTTCTTTGTTTACAAAATCAATGACAGAATCTTTTAATCCACCGGTTGATCTTACGATTGGAATTGTGCCATATTTTAAAGCGTATAATTGGTTCAAACCACAAGGTTCAACCCTTGACGGCATTAAAATAAAATCAGCACCTCCGTATATTTGATGAGACAATTGCTCATCATATCCAATATAACAATTATAATTTTTTAAATAGCTCTGTAGCGCTTTTAAATCGTTTTCAATCTGTTTTTCTCCCGAACCTAAAACCAAGAAACTTACTTCGTCTTGATTTCTCAGCATAATTTCTTTAATCAGCTCTGCTAGTTTATCAGCTCCTTTTTCTAAAACCAATCTGCCAATAAAAACAACTAGCGGTTTATCAGCATCTAAATTAAATTTCTCACACAGTGCTGCTTTATTTTTCGCTTTACCAGCTTTTACGGTAGTTGGCAAATAATTAGCGCCCAACATGTCGTCGGTTTTTGGACTCCAAACATCAACATCAATCCCGTTTAAAATACCCGTTCCCTTTTTTCCTTCTAATTCAAATAAAAATTCTAAGCCATTTGAATTTACCCTCAGCTCGTCTAAATAACTAGGAGAAACGGTGGTGTACTTAGTGCAACTTTTAATAGCTGCTGCTAATGGATTGATGCAATTATTCCATTCTATTAAACCACCAGTTGATGGATCAACACCGGGTAAATAATGAAACTTATCCCAGCTCATCCAGCCTTGATACTGGCCATTGTGAATGGTGAAAACTACTGGTGTTTTAGCTAAAGCTTTGTAATTTGTTGAATTTTGAATGAGGTATGCTATTAGCCCAGTATGATGATCATGACAATGAAAAACATCTATCTTAATCTTAGAATTTACCAACCATTCTAAAACCGCTAATTGAAAAGCGGTGAACTGCTCGGTTTCATCTGGATAAGAATAAATCTCGGGACGGTCTAATAAGTCTGGAATTTTAACCAAATAAAGGTCAAAACCTAAAACGTTCGAATCTTCTTTAAGAATTTGATAATCAAAACTACGGTAACCTAATTTTCCAGAACCTTGATGTTCTATTTTGAAGCTGTGCTCTGCAACAAATTTTCTATCGTAATAAGGCATTACTACCATTGCTCTTACGCCTAATCCCACCTGATATTTTGGGAGTGCTCCTACAACATCGCCCAAACCCCCTGATTTGGCTACTGGATAACATTCTGCGCTTAAGTGTAAAACATTCATATGATTATTTATGCCATTAAATTAATCGTTTCTTTTATAAATTTCAAGACTAATAATTAAATAGGTCGATAAAATCAATTATTTAACAGTTTTGCAAAAAAGAGAATCTGTTTCAATATTATTTAAAAAATAAAGTCTAGTTCATCACCATTTAACTACCGTTTTTTCGCTTGATGGCTGGATATCCAAATGATATGTGGTCTGTATCATCGATGATTTTAGTAAAAATGATTTCAAATTCGTCTTCTATCGTGTTTCCACCCTTATAAGAAGGTATCCAAAACGGAACTCTTTCTAACGAGAATTTTAAAGACTTACTAAACTTTTCAAGTATATCATCTCCCAATATTACATCTGTACTTTGCCCCTTTTCATTCACTTTCACCACACATTTGAAAGTATCAGGGGTTTGTCCAAAAGTCCATATCATAGGTAAATTCTTGTTAAGATAGTTTTGTAGGTAAATGTTAAATCCTTTTATATCGTCAACGGTACAGTTTTTATTTTGAAGAATATCAGCATTAATGAATTGTGAGTTTGGTATAACCTTAATTAGGGAAATGTTTTCTGGTGTGTTTTCAGGAAAGTAATAATTTGACCCCACAAAACCTGTATCCACAAATAACTCATTCCCAATTAATTCTGGCGCTCCTTTTGGATACACTAATGAGTTACTCCAAACACCAACGGGCTTCCCATTCTTAATTTTACCTTGGCAAAGCAACCCGGTATATCCAAACTCGTTATAATCAAAAGTTTCGGTTATTAATTTGAAGTTACCATTTCCGTCCTGTACTTTTTGATTTCCTCTATCATCCCAATAATCCACCATAAAAACTTCGGTCTTCATCATCTTAATTTTTATCCAAATGTTTCCACTTGGATAATAGTAATTCCAGATTCCAACGGGCAAATTGTTTTCGAAAGCTCCCTCCATTTTAACAATCCCTGTTGGGTAGAATTGTTTAAACAAGCCTTCTTTCTGTCCGTTTTTGTAAGTTCCTGTTAAAGATGGCTGATTTTGAGTATCATAATCAGTAAAAAAACTATTGTAGCCGCCGTTTTCTTGATTGTATTTTATAACACGCGTATAAGATTTAAAAGGGCAATCTTGATCTACCAAAAAATATTGTTGGTCAAAATAAAGGTGTATATAACCATCAATAGATGGTTTAAGATATTTCGCTACTCCGTCGCTTTGTGCAAAAACAAACGAACTTAAAAATATTCCGAATAATAAGTAGAGGATTGTTTTTTTCATTAGTGCGCCTCCAGCCAGTTTGTTCCCTCCCCAACTTCAACCACTAAAGGAACGTTTGTTTTTATTGCATTTTGCATCCTGTTTTTAATAATTGCTTTCATTTGTTCTTTTTCAGATTTTACCACATCAAACACCAATTCATCATGTACTTGCATGGTCATTTTCGAGGTTAGTTTTTGATCTATAATATCCTGATGAATTTGAATCATTGCAATTTTTATCATATCGGCCGCCGAACCTTGTATTGGAGCATTTATCGCATTTCGCTCGGCAAAACCCCTAACCGTTTGATTTGCAGAAGTAATGTCTCTTAAATAACGCCTTCTGCCCATAATGGTTTCCACATATCCGTTTTCACGGGCAAAATTCATGGTATCTGCCATGTATTTTTTAATGCCAGCATACTGCGTAAAATAGTTTTCTATAATTTCTGCCGCCTCTTTTCTTGGAATACCTAAACTCTGAGATAGCCCAAAAGCAGATTGCCCATAGATGATTCCGAAGTTTACCGCCTTGGCATTTCTTCTTTGGTCTGAGGTTACTTCGTTTAACTCAACTCCATAAACTTTTGCTGCTGTTGCCGTGTGAATGTCTAAACCGTTTACAAAAGCATCCATCATGTTTTGGTCCTTGCTGATTTCGGCAATGATTCTTAACTCGATTTGAGAATAATCTGCAGATAACAAAATATGGTTTTCATCCCTTGGAATAAAAGCTTTTCTGACTTCTCTTCCTCGGGCTGTACGAATAGGAATATTTTGTAAATTCGGATTATTAGAACTCAACCTTCCGGTGGCGGCTACGGCCTGATTATAAGAGGTATGCACTCTTCCTGTTTTTGGATTGATCAATTGCGGCAAAGCATCTACATAAGTTGATTTTAGTTTTTGCAATTGTCTGAAATCTAAAATATCTTGTACAATGTCTGATTTTGGCGCTAAAGCAGTTAAAACGTCTTCACCTGTCTGATATTGACCGGTTTTAGTCTTTTTTGCTTTATCATCCAGCTTAAGCTTATCAAATAACACTTCGCCCAATTGCTTTGGCGATGCCAGATTAAATTTAACACCAGCCTTTTCATAAACCAATTTCTCTAATCTATTCACCTCAATTTCCAATTCTTTAGAATAGGCCTTCAATTGATCCATATCAATTCTAACACCTTCTTTTTCCATATCAGCTAAAACATATATTAAAGGATTTTCAATCTCTTCGGCTAGTTTTTTTGCATTTACTTCTTGCAACATGGGTTCAAAAACTTGTTGTAATTGCAAAGTAATGTCAGCGTCTTCTGCTGCATATTCTTTCACCACATCAATTTCCACATCCCGCATATTACCTTGGTTTTTACCTTTTTTACCAATTAATTCGGTAATAGAAACTGGCGTATAACCTAAATAATTTTCAGCTAAAACATCCATTCCGTGTCTTGTATCTGGATCCAAAAGATAATGCGCCAACATGGTATCAAATAATTCTCCGGCTACATTTATTTCGTACCATTTTAAAATGAGGATGTCGTATTTAATGTTTTGACCAGTTTTACCAATCGATGGGTTTTCTAAGATTTCCTTAAACTCATATACCAATGCTTTCGCAGTTGTTTGATTTTCGGGTACAGGAACGTAATAAGCTTCGCCCACTTTAAAGCTGAAAGACAAACCTACTAACTCGGCATTATTGGCATCAATTCCTGTGGTTTCTGTATCAAAGCAAAAACTTTTTTGCTGATGGAGTTCGGCAATTAATTTCTTTCTTCCAGCTTCATCATCTACCAAAAAATATTCGTGTTTTGTGTTTTCAATGTTTTTGCCTCCCTCAACCAAAGTAGCTGCCTGGGCTGGGCTAATTTTAATATTGGTGATTCCGGCCCCTTCAACCGGATTACCAAAAAGATCCATCTGACCGTTGGTTTGAGTTTTGGTTTCAGACACTGAAAAATCTTCGCCAAAAACCCTTCTTCCTAGAGTCCTAAATTCTAATTCGGCAAAAAGTGGTTCTAATTTTTCTTTATCTGGTGGGCCAATTCTGTAACTCTCTTCATGAAACTGAACTGGTGCATTCAGTAAAATTGTAGCTAGTTTTTTTGACAGTAAACCTTGCTCAGCAAAGTTTTCTACGTTTTCGCGTTGTTTTCCTTTTAACTCGTGACTATTGGCAATAATGTTTTCCATAGAGCCATATTTTTGAATTAAAATTTTTGATGTTTTTTCTCCAATTCCAGGTATCCCAGGAATATTATCTACGGCATCGCCCCAAAGGCCTAAAATATCAATTACTTGATGTATGTGTTCGATTTCCCATTTGGCCAATACCTCTTTTACCCCTAAAATTTCCATGTCATTCCCCATTCTGGCTGGTTTATAAATGAAGATGTTTTCTGAAACCAATTGTGCAAAATCCTTATCAGGGGTCATGCAATAAACGGTATAACCTTCCTTTTCGGCTTGTTTAGCTAAAGTTCCAATCACATCATCTGCCTCATAACCATCAGAAGTTATCACGGGTATATTGAAGCCTTCTATTAACTTGACCACATATGGCAGGGCAACAGATAAATCTTCTGGCATCGCCTCACGATGTGCCTTATACGCTTCATAATCAGTGTGTCTTTCGGTAGGCGCTGATGTATCAAAAACAACAGCAATATGTGATGGATTTTCTTTCTTTAAAACTTCTAAAAGTGTATTTGTAAAACCCATTACGGCAGAAGTGTTTATTCCGGATGAGGTAAATCTTGGGTTTTTGCTTAATGCGAAATGAGCCCTATAAATCAGCGCCATTCCGTCTAAAAGAAAGAGTTTTTTCGACATGGTTATTTTGTTTGAGAATTTCCCTTTCGGGGGATATGTCCAAATTTAATATTCCTGATGAAGAATATTGAATTTATTAAAAATCAATATCCGGCAATTAAAGCTAAAGCCGGAATTAGATTGTAGGCTGCATGCATCATCATGGATTTTGACAACCCAAAACGCATCCTAACGTATCCCAAAATTAGTCCCACGAATAATTGTGGCAATACTAAAAGAATGATAGGAAAGCCATATTCTAACGGGTTGGCGAAATTTGAAATATGAACCAATCCAAAAAAAATCGACGTGATGTAAAAATGAAATGGGAAAAACCGCTTTATAAAAGTGAGTTTATTATTACGATGATGGTTGATGTAAAAATAAAGCGGCAGCAATACAACGGCTAAAATAATCATGGCAATGATTAATGTTCTGATCTCTAAAAATTTATTCAAAAAATAAGATATGGCAGTAAAATAACAGACAAAACTGAAGCTAAAGTTTTTAAGCTGGAATCTAAAATACAGCTCCTCAAATATTGGAGCCACTACTACAATGGTTAAAAAAAGCAATGCTTTCTTCTCTTTACTTTTAAATAAATCGAACTCGGGCATTTTTGGAATAATGTGGAGCTGCTCCAAACTGCTAGTAAAAATTACAGATGAAAAAGCAAACATTAATGCAATAATCACCAATGGAAAAAGCTGATTGTAAAAAATGGAGGGTTTATCGTATTTGATAAACGGATTAGGGTTTTTTAGGTAGTTGCTAAATTCTTGGAATGCCTCTTTGATCATCTAAAATCACAATCTATTGCATGGTCATTAACCATGCCCACAGCTTGCATAAAAGCATAACAAATGGTGGATCCAAAAAATTTAAACCCTCTTTTTTTCATGTCTTTAGCAATCGCATCAGATATTACAGTTGTGGCGGGCGTTTGTTTGCTATCTAAAATATCATTTTTTATGGCTTTACCTTCGGGCATAAAAGAGTATAAATATTTGTAAAACGAACCAAATTCTTTTTGAACAATTAAAAACAATTGCGCACTTCTCACTGCTGATTCAACTTTTAATCTGTTGCGAATAATTCCTGCATCTAATAAAATATGTTCAATGTCTTCTTGTTTAAAATCAGCAACTTTTTCGATATCGAAATCAGCGAAAAGCCTTCTATAATTCTCTCGCTTCCTCAAAATAGTAATCCAACTTAACCCTGCTTGGGCCGCTTCTAGAATTAAAAACTCAAACAAAATTTTATCATCATGCACTTCTTTACCCCATTCTTCATCATGATATTTGGTATAAAGTTCATCATTTCCACACCAGTGGCAGCGCTGTAAAGTTTGGAGCTCGGAGTTAGGAGCTGGGAGTTGATTTTCCATTTTCTACTTTTTTATTAGAAATTTTTCGTGATTATTAATCATATAGTTCAAAAGCTTAGCGACTTCTTCTGCTTGATTAAATAAGTTATCATAAGTTTTTTGATCGATATATTTACATTCTTTTGCAAAATCTAACCATGTTTGAGTTTCTGAATTCTCCATATCTGCATCAGATAATTTACTGATAAAATGATTTGGATATCTTCTCTTTTTATACGCTTCCGCAAGATTTGCATTAACAGCCCTTGAACTTCTTCTAATTTGATCTGTTAAACTATAGGTCTCGTCTTTAGGAAAAGCCTTAGAAATTTCGAAAATCTCCATAGCCACTTTAAACGCTTTCTGATAAGCAATTAAATCTCTTATAGTTCCCATATTATAAATCCAAACTAAAAACTTTTAACTTCCAACTTCAAGACAAAGTTCATCCCAATACTCCACGGCTCTTCTGTAGTGCGGAATCACTATGGAACCACCCACCAAATTGGCAATCATAAAAATCTCATTCATTTCTTCGGTGCTTACACCTGCTTCGTGGCAATTTCCTAAATGATATTTTATGCAATCGTCACATCTTAAAACCATAGAGGCCACCAAACCTAACATCTCTTTTGTTTTTACATCTAAAGCGCCGGCGGCGTAAGACGTAGTGTCTAATGCCAAAAAACGTTTCATATTGGTGTTTGCAGTTTCTGAAATTCGGGTGTTCATTTTACTGCGGTAAGCATTAAAGCTTTCAATTAATTCTCCCATTCTTTTATATGTGATTTACTGTTTTAAATATAAATATCGAGATCAAATATCCGTTCTTTCGGCAAACTTTAATACACTAACCTAAATAAAATTGAGTTTTTGCTTCATTTTAAACGAATCTCTTAGTACTTTAGAATTTTTTCTTCTGTTACTTGTACAAATTTTGTCGTCACCTGATGTTAAGAGTTGTAACAGATAAACCTTGTAAATTAGTCTATTCATTAGCCAAACATGATTATTTAGGCTTTTTGATAGAACCCCATATTGTTCAGCTCAATCTCGACGGCGACTTTTCTTTAACCTATCAAAGACTTTTTTCAAGCACC
>JBKJLB010000271.1:0-3831 GCA_046597075.1 Pelobium sp. | reverse complement strand
TGAAGGACGATCAAAATACACCTGATTAGCTACCATTCTGGCTACATTATTATCTAACATGATGATAGCAGCAGGTTTTTTTGCTTTTATAAAATTTAACTTTTTATTTCTACCTGTTGTCCAGTCAGACATTTTTGTGGTCCCTGTGATTAAAGAAATACCATCTTTGGTGGGTTCGCCAGCTAATACAACTACTACTTTTCCTTCAATATTTAAATTATCGAAATCATTATAATTATCGGATGCGATACCATAGCCAACAAAAAGAAAGTTTTTATAGGTTTTTTTTGTGTCATCAAATGTTCCTGGTAAAACATAATAATCATTTAAAAACGTGAGGGTCTTTCCATTTATGACAACATTTTTTTGCGATAAAGTTTGTTCTTTCAAATCAATCATTTGAAAATGACTACCATTAACTGGCGCTTTTAAACCCAAACTCTGAAATTTAGATTTAATATATTCGGCAGCTCTGTTGGCACCTGGTTTACCAGTTTCCCTACCTTCCATTCCATCACCAGCTAAAATATTTAACTTTTTAAAAGCATCTTTAGAGGTTATGGTTGCAGCATATCTCATAGCAGTTTTATCTTGTCCGTAAGACAGATATCCTAATGCTATCAAGCCGCTTAAAAGAATTTCTTTTTTCATGAATTTGGTTATAAATGATTGATTTTAAAAATGGTTAACACCAAATTTAGTTTTTTTGAGGAAAGGTGAATGTAAAGATTTGAATATAGTGTAAATTAAAGTTTCACCAACCTATCATTAATTAAAACAGGGATGCTTTTGGTAATATTTACATTCAAACAGAATTTGATATCCTCTTCTATTCCTAGTTTCTTTAATCTTTCACTGTGCGATGTTTTGGCTGTATAAGCCACTAAATCGTTTTTAGCTTGATGGTATAAATCATCAGCGGCAATACTAGCGTCATCTAAAAAATAATCATCCGCTTTAAGCTGATGAACAACAGCACCAGCAAATAAAGTATCCTCTAAATTGAATTTATTCTTCCAACCGGCACACAACAAAAGAACATCTTTATTTTGACTTTTTAAATAATCACAAACAGCATCCAAATTTAAGAATGAACCAATAATTACTTGGTGAGCAGTTTTTTTAGATTCGTCAATGGCATGTGTACCATTGGTAGTAGTTAAAACAATGGTTTTACCTTTTATTTTATCTGCTGTATAAGCAAATGGAGAATTTCCGAAATCAAATCCTTCTACTACTTTTCCGTCGCGTTCAGCAGCTAATAAGTATCCTTCTTTTTCAAAAGCGTTACATTCTTCGACTGTTCCAACTGGGATAATTGCCTCTGCTCCATTTTCTATTCCAAAGCAAATTGAACTTGTTGCTCTAAAAATATCTATAACTACTACATTGGCATTCTTTAAATCATAAAGTGGAAGTAAAGCTGGAGTAAGACAAACTTCAATTTTTCTTTTATCCATTATTTATTCTTGTAAAATGGAAATTTAACCACTTTTGCTTTTACTTTATTTTCTCGAATTTTTATAAAAATCTCTTCTCCTTCTTTTGCTAATGCTGTGTTTACATAACCCATACCAATAGCTTTTTGTAATGATGGCGATTGAGTTCCAGAAGTTACTTTACCAACTTCGTTTCCATCAGCATCAACAATTTCATAATCGTGACGTGGAATACCTCTTTCTACCATTTCAAAACCCACGAGTTTTTTAGAAACTCCGTTTTGCTTTTGTTCCAATAAAGCTGCAGAATTATTAAAGTCTTTAGTAAATTTTGTTACCCAACCTAAGCCAGCTTCGATAGGTGAAGTTTCGTCATTAATGTCATTTCCATAAAGGCAAAAACCCATTTCTAAGCGCAAAGTATCTCGAGCGCCTAAACCAATTGGCTTAATACCAAAAGCTTCACCGGCTTTAAAAATAGCATCCCAAATATGATTGGCATGTACATTATCAAAATAAATTTCGAAACCGCCAGCTCCTGTATAACCTGTAGCAGAAATAATTACATTTTCTACCCCAGCAAATACACCTCTTTTAAAAGTGTAATATTCCATTTCAGACAGATTTACTTCTGTTAGACTTTGTAATGCTTCGGCAGCTTTTGGACCTTGAATAGCCAATAAAGAGGTACGGTCTGATATGTTTTTCATTTCAACACCATCAGTGTTAAAAGAAGAAATCCAATCCCAATCTTTTTCAATATTAGAGGCATTTACCACCAACATATAGGTTTTATCATCCATTCGGTAGACTAGTAAATCGTCTACAATCCCACCATCTAAATTTGGGAGATAAGCATATTGGATCTTGCCATCATATAATTTAGCAGCATCATTAGAAATAACTTTTTGTATCAAATCTAAAGCGTTATCTCCTTTTAAAATAAACTCACCCATGTGACTTACATCAAAAACACCCACTCCAGTTCTTACGGTTTCATGCTCGGCATTAATTCCAACATATTGAACAGGCATATTATAACCCGCAAAAGGAACCATTTTGGCTCCAAATGAGATGTGTTTATCTGTTAAAGCGGTATTTTTCATAATTAAAATATGAGTATTGGATAATGAGTTTTTAGATTTTTTGAAAAGCGAAATTAAGAAAATTTTAAGCTTTTATAGTGACGATTTCCTGATATACTTTTAGCAAATTTTGATTCATTTTTTGTTGATCATGATTTTTTTCTACTAATTTTCTTGCTCCAGAGCCAATTCTAGAAATTAAAGTTTTGTCTGTAAAGCAACGAAGTATTTGTTTGTAAAAATCATCCGCTTTATCGGCAATTAAGATGTCTTTATCATGATGGTAATTAATCCCTTCAGCGGCAATAGATGTAGCTATAATACATTTCCCCAAAGCCATCGCTTCAATGATTTTTACCCGCATTCCACTACCAGATAATAATGGAACGATGAGTACATGTTGCCTGCCGATAAATTCAGCAGCACTCTCAACCTGACCTTCCATGATGAATGAATCATTGCTCATGATTTCGAATTGTTTAGGAATATTTTTGCCAGCTAAATGAAAAGTAATACCCGAACCTAGTTGTTGAATTGCTGGCCAAACTTTTTCTAAAAACCAGTCAACACCTTCAATATTTGGACGCCAATCCATCGAACCAATATAGCCAACGCTTTTGTGTGGAGATAATAAAAAGGTGTTTTGATATTGCTTTAGATTTAAAGCAACTGGGAAAGTATAAACCGCAATTTCACAACCTATGCTTTTAAAAAAATGCTCATCTACAGAACTGATGGAAAATAATGCATCAAACTGATTGAGGATATTAAATTCGAACCGTTGTAACCTGTTGCTTAAAATTTTGAGGTAGATTTTTCTTAAAAAAAAGTTTTCTTTAACACTTAAACGTTTCCAAATCTGGTGTTCAATATTATGAGCTCTGTAAATTAATTTGGCGGTTGAGTTTTCTTTCACTACATCCAAATATGGTGCTACCTGCAAACCTTCGAATTGTACAATGTCAAACTTTTGTGTTCTAAGTAAGTGTGCTAATTTACTTGCACATCCGGCATCGTAAAATCTACTAATATTATAAGATTGATCTGTAAAAAGATTAAAAAAAGCGTCTTTTAATTTTACCCGATCATCAATTTTATACTGAATAAACTTAATTTCTTTAAAAAGTGGATCCTTAATTTCTTTTACCTTAATATAATTTTTTGTGGTATTTAAACTGAAAACAGTTACCTCAAAATTCAATTGAATTAAAGCTTCAATATTATTACGAACTACAATAGCGTAACCACCATTAGCAGGAAAAGGAACTCGGTTTGTAATAAGGAGAATCCGCATTTAGGCAAATTAG
>JBKJLB010000222.1:0-4979 GCA_046597075.1 Pelobium sp. | reverse complement strand
ATATTATAAGGTGGTTTTACTTTATTGAAAATTTCTATGATTTCTTCGCTAGCAAAAGCCATTCCCACTCTTAAAGCTGCCAATCCCCAAGCTTTAGAAAGGGTTTGTAAAACCACTAAGTTGGCATATTCAGTTAATTCTTGAATAAAAGTTTTCTGACGAGAGAAATTGATATATGCTTCATCAACCACAATAATTCCGTTAAAATTTGCTAAAAGCGTTTCAACATCTGCTCTGTTTATCGAGTTGCCTGTGGGATTATTTGGGGAGCATATAAAAATCAATTTGGTGTTTTTATCAATAGCTTCCGCGATGCCTTCTAAATTTAGTTGATACTCCTCAGTCAGATTCACTCTTTTAATTTGCACATCATTAATGTTGGCAGAAACTTCATACATCCCATAAGTTGGAGGAACTATGATGACATTATCTACACCTGGATTGCAAAAGCTACGAAAAAGAATATCAATTGCTTCATCACTTCCATTTCCTATAAATATATTTCTAGCGGGCACACCTTTGATTTCACTCAAACGCATTTTCACTGCATAAGCCATTGGGTCTGGATAGCGATGAAAAGCTTGAGAAAGTGGGGAACCAAATGCGTTTTCATTTGCATCTAGGTAAACGGAAGCCTCTCCTTTAAACTCATCTCTTGCTGATGAATAAGGCTTTAAGGACTTAATATTAGGCCTGATGATTGTGTTTAGATCAAAATTCATTAGTCTAATTCGTTTTTAGGTCTTTATTTATGGTTCTTAAATCTTCTATCTCTGAAAGTCTTACTGTTACTGCATTCTTATGTGCTTGTAAACCTTCAATCTCTGCCAAAATCTCGATACTTGGGCCTAGGTTTTTAATTCCTCTTTCGCTGATGTGTTGAAACGTTATTTTCTTTATAAAAGAATCTAAAGAAACACCAGAATATGATCGGGCATAGGCACTTGTTGGCAAAGTATGGTTTGTACCACTGGCATAATCTCCAGCGCTTTCTGGCGTTAAATTTCCTGCAAAAACAGAGCCTGCATTTACAATTTTGTTAGTAATTTTTTCCCAGTTATCGGTTGCTAAGATTAAATGTTCAGGAGCATTTTCATTGCTGAAGATCATTGCTTCCTCTAAATCTTTGACCAATACAGCGTAAGAATTATCAATTGCTTTGGATGCGATTAACTTTCTTGGTAAAACCTCAAGTTGTTTCTCAAGCTCTATTAGTGTTTGGTCAATAATTTTTTGTGAACTACATACTAAAACTGCTTGACTATCAATACCATGTTCGGCCTGAGCCAATAAATCAGAGGCTACAAAAACTGGGTTTGAAGTTTCATCTGCAATCACCAAAACTTCTGATGGGCCAGCAGGCATATCAATTGCCGTATTGGTTGTGGATTGAACCAAAGTCTTCGCCATGGTTACGTATTGATTACCGGGGCCAAAAATTTTATCCACCTTAGGGATGCTTTCAGTTCCATAAGCCATTGCTGCCACAGCTTGAGCACCGCCAGCTAAATATATTTTATCAATACCTAAAAGCTGAGCTACATAAGCTAAATAGCCATTTACTTCTCCGCTTTTTTGAGGTGGAGAGCAAACCACAATTTCTTTACAACCTGCAATTTTTGCAGGAACGCCTAACATTAAAAAAGTACTTGGTAGTACAGCTGTTCCGCCAGGTATATACAAACCAACACGTTCAATCGCTCTAACTTCTCTCCAGCAGGTAACACCTGCAGTGGTTTCTACTTTTTTTTCTTTGGAGATTTGCGTTTCGTGGAATTTTTTGATGTTGTTGTAGGCTATATTGATAGCAGCTTTTGTTTTTTCAGAAATTTGAGATGCTAGTCGATTGATTTCTTTTTTCTCTATGAATAAGGAATCCAACGCCACACCATCAAATTTTAAGGCATAAGATATTAAAGCCTTATCTCCGTCAGCTTTCACATCTGAGATGATGGTTTCTACACTTTCACGAATCTGATTATTGGAATCTACATTCCTTGCAACCAAATTTTGAATGTCAGTTTTGCTTAAGTCTTTATAATTATACTGTTTCATTTTTAGTTTGTTTGGTTATAGATGTTTAGTTTGTGAGGCTGAGATATACATCTCTAACCAACTACCAAACCAACCATTTATCCAACTATAAAATAATCTTCTCTATTGGCATCACCACAATACCTTGTGCGCCTGCTGTTTTTAATTCATTGATATGACTCCAAAAGTCTCTTTCAGGAATCACCGTATGCACTGCCACCCAACCTTCTTCCGCTAAGTTGACTACCGATGGGCTTTTAACTCCAGGTAATAGGTCAATTATCTTACTAAGATTCTTCTTCTCGACATTTAGCACTACGTATTTAGTTTCTTTCGCTCGCATTACGGATTGGATGCGTTGTAAAAGTTCTAAAATCAAAGGGTTAGTTTCTTCGCCTTTTCTTCCAATTAATATCGCTTCGGAAGACATTACATCAGCAAAAGGTTTTAAACCGTTGCTTCTTAGGGTGCCACCGGTTGAAACAATATCAAAAATAGCATCGGCTAAGCCTAAACCCGGAGCAATTTCTACAGAGCCAGAAATGGTTTTTATATCTGCTGAGATTTCTTCCTTATCTAAAAATTTTTGAAGTATAACAGGGTAAGAAGTTGCTATTGATTTCCCATTTAAATCTCTAACTGTTTTAAAATCGCCTTGATTAGGTACCGCAATCTTTAAAGTACATTTTCCAAAACCTAAACGTTGTAAATAGGCAACATCTACTCCAGTTTCGGCAATTACATTTTCGCCTACTAAACCAATGTCAGCAATGCCATCTTGTACATATTCTGGTATATCATCATCTCTTAAAAAGAGAATTTCTAAAGGAAAATTAGATACTGGAGAAATTAAAGAGCTTTTATAATTGTCGAAGCTTAATCCACAATTTTTTAATAGTTCTACTGATTTTTCATTCAGTCTACCAGATTTCTGGATAGCAATTTTTAAAGTTTTCAAGATTTTTTTGGATTATTAATAAAAGACAAACAATTGAGAGTTGAAAAGTTTTGACGTACAAAACAATACTATATAACATCACCGCAATGGTGATGATGTAGATGATGCACAGTTGTCAATAATTTTTTCATGTCTTTTTTAATTTCTGCGAAGAGAAATATTATTTTGCAAATATAAGAAGCTTAAAGAGATAATCAAGTTTTTATTTGAGGAATAAAAATACCCAGAAATGGGGATTGACTTTTGGCTTCGTTTATAATATCTTTAAAAAGTTAATGAGTAAAGATTAATTTGATATTAATCATGTGTAAACAGGAGCATAACTTTTATAAGAATGCTCCTGTTTTTTTATGCTTTAGCTCGGTCTAACGAGTGTTCAATTGCTCTTTTAATTTTATGCAGTCCTTCATGGACAGCCTTATTCATCTCATCAGAATGTGCACTTACGAAAATTGGGTCTTGTCCTTCTAATCTCGCTTCAACATTACATTTTTTATCATCTGCGCCAGCTTTACCTCCATTTTCGTCGCTTAAATGAATTTCTATTCTGGTAAGATGAGCATCAAAACGACTCAGTTTTTCGCTGTAAAGGTTCGTTATATAATTAATCAATTCTTCTTTTCCTTCAATGTGATTGTCGGTATTAACTTGGATTGTCATAATAATTGGGTTTATATTTTCCGTATTGATGTAACATTACAATATTAAAATCAGTTTTCAAAAATCCTTCCAACAATATGTCTTCCAAATGATTTGCCGAAAAGGGAACAGGTTTTGCCTAACAATAAATAAATTTTACAACTATGCGAATTAAACACATTTTACTACTATTTATTACGAGTTCTATTTTATTAGTGTCCTGTTCTAAGAGCAGGCATGAAGAATTTGGTAGAAAACTTTCTAAGGCCTACAAAAGTAAGAAATACAAAAACTTTGTCTCTGCTGATTATGACGAAGTTTTTAGGATTGAATTGCAGAAATTAAAACCAGAACTACATGATCCTAAATGGATAGATAGGATTTATCAACAAGATGATAATGGTTTAATTTTATTAGATGAATTTTTAGTAAACGGAAAAATTGACTCGCTGCATCAATATCTTTTAAATGCGAAGTTTCATGGTCTTAATTCTTCTTATTTTCATGCAGATAAGATTACTGCTTTATTAGACTCTATAAAGTTTACAAAATTTAAGACTGTAAGTGAAAGTTATCCAATTTTGGCGAAATTAGAATTATACAGTGCTGATGGATTAGTGAACTACGCAAATATTTTAAAATACGGAGCTGTAAATCCTAAAACTGTTCTAGCGAGATATTATGTTAGTGTAGATCGCCCCAATTTTGTTGATGCTGAGAAGACTTTAGATTCTTTAGATATGACTAATTTCTTAAAAGAAATACAGCCAAAGAATGGTTTTTATCAGCGTTTGCAAAATTTATTGATTAATAATGAAACGGCAGAGAATAAATTAACCGATGACGAAAAACAAAAAATTTATCTTTCTATGGAAAGATTACGCTGGCCGGTACAGGAATATGAAGGAAAATATCTTCTTGTTAACATTCCTGAATTTCAATTAAGATTAATAGAAAATAACACCACCAGTTTAGAAATGAAAGTTTGTGTAGGTGAAGCGGGAGGGCATGAAACTCCAATATTAAGTGGATTGATTAATAGAATGCAGGTAAATCCAGTTTGGAATATTCCTGAAAGTATTGCCTCAACAGAAATATTAGAAAGCCTTAAAAAAGATTCATATTATTTGGAAGCCAAAAATATGGTTGCTTATCAAAATGGTCAACTAGTTGAAGCATCTACTATAGATTGGAACAGTGTTAATATTTCTGAATATTCTTTCAAACAGAATCCGGGTGCTGATAATTCATTAGGACAAATTAAATTCATTTTCAATAATCCCTATGCTATTTATTTGCATGATACCCCTGCTCAAGCTATGTTTAAACAAGATATGCGAGCGGTTAG
>JBKJLB010000187.1:0-4756 GCA_046597075.1 Pelobium sp. | reverse complement strand
ACCAGCATTATTACGAAGAACAATATCAAAACAGATAAATAATTTTGAGCTAATAAAAATTACAAATCAAACAATAATTGTTTTGTGTTATACTAAAATGGATATGCTCATGCATATCCATTTTAGTTTCAACAATAGGCATAAAATAGTGTCAGATTGCCCATTACAATAATCAATTTTTAAAGGTTTTACTCATATCTTAGAGCTTCAACAGGGTCTAATTTAGAGGCTTTTGAAGCAGGAATAATTCCTGATGCTAATCCGGTTCCTACACAAGCAACCAACCCTATAAAAATCCATAACCAAGGGATAATGAATGACGCACCCATGGCTAATGCTAGCAAATTACCCATTACAATTCCTAAGAAAATACCAACGCTACCGCCTAATAAACAAATTACTATGGCTTCATACAAAAATTGTTTTCTGATAAGCGATGGATTTGCACCAATTGCTTTTCTTACGCCAATTTCTCTGGTTCTTTCTGTCACAGAAACCATCATAATGTTCATTAATGCAATGGCAGCACCAATCAAAGTAATGGCGCCTATAACCACGCCAGCAATTTGAACATATTTCAAATTACTAATTAAGGTCTCGGCAATTGCATCGCTTTTTGTGGTTTCAAAATTATTATCATTTTGGGTACTTAAATTTCTAATTTTTCGCATCAAAGCAGTAGCTTCTCCAAGCGCATAATCCATTTTTGTGGGGTCATCTACCATTACAGATATGGTGTAAGTAGGATTTGAATTGGTCATAATTTGGCGACCCTTAAAAACGGGAATTACACAAACTTTATCTCCGCCAAAACCCATGCTACTTCCTTTTGGGGCAAAAACACCAATTATCCTAAATTTATCGCTCCCAAGCATAATGGTTTTATCTAAAGGGCTTTCGTTTTTAAAAAACTTTTGTTTAATCTCATCACCAATAATAACTACACTGGCGCCAAATTCCATTTCACTGTTAGAAAAATTTCTGCCTTCAGCTATTTTATACCCACCAGTAGAAACATAGGCATCATCCCCACCCAAAACAGATATGTTAGGATTCGTCTTTTCATTTTTATATTTCACAGTAGCTGCAAATGATGCAAAAGTATTTACTGAAACAGTTGCAGGAACACTAAAGCGTTCCTTAAAATCCATTGCTTCACGATACTTAATTACCGGGAAACGCTTCGGTCTATTTCCATTTCCTCCAATTCTAATTCCAGTTCCACGGTTTCTAATCGTAAAAGAATTAGCCCCCATACTTGCAAAAGTATTATTCAAAGAACCTTTAATGGCATCAATAGAAGTTAAAATACCTACCAAAGCCATCAAACCAATAGCAATAATTAATGCTGTTAAAAAAGTTCTTAACTTATTACTGGCAATAGATTGCAGCGCAACTTTTACGTTTTCTATGTTATCCATTCAATTATGCTATAGCTAAAATTACAAATTCTTAGCCTGTTAGACCATATCACTCGGCACATTGTTACAGTTTAATTTTAGAAAAGCAATTTCAATCATTTATAGGTCCCGCTAGTCCCACTTTCCGCTATAGTCCCCAACTCCTTTAATTAAGGGGTTGGGGCGCTGCCGCTTCAATTGCCTGCCTGCCGGACAGGCAGGGGTTTATTTTACATAGGTCATTGCAATTGAATTTTCATGCTTATATTTAAGGTGTGATCAAAAAAATATTTCTTTTACTATTTGTCAATAGCTTCGTTCTATTTTGCCTCGCTCAAACTCAATTTGTTCCCTACAAAAATAATAAAATACAATATCAAGGTAGGATTCCTCATTCCAATGATGCCGCCCAATTAACCTGGTCCGGGACATCAATCACCATTAGTTTTAAAGGAACCTCAATAGCGGGAGACTTCAAAGACTCCGACACATCAAATTATTATAACCTCATTATCGATCAAAAATTAAAATCTAAAATCCATTTTGATACAACTAGAAAGACTTATCAACTTGCCGAAAATTTATCTTTTGGAAAACATACGGTTCAGCTTTTTAAGATTACCGAATGGGATAAAGGCAAAACCAACTTCTATGGTTTCGAGCTCGAAAAGAATGCTAAACTTTTACATCCCCCCGCTTTACCAAAAAGAAAAATAGAATTTTATGGTAATTCAATCACCTGCGGCTATGCTGTGGAAGATAAGTTCAAAGATAATCCGATAGGGTTTTTTGAAAACAGTTATGTAGCATATGCTGCAATTACAGCCAGATATTTTAATGCTCAATATCAATTGATCGCAAAAAGCGGAATTGGAGTTATGATCAGTTGGTTTCCACTCATCATGCCCGAAATGTATGACAGACTCGATCCGCTCGACGCCAATAGTAAATGGGATTTTTCAAAATATACTCTAGATATTGTGGTGATTAATTTATTACAAAACGACTCTTGGTTGATCAAAAACCCCAATCATCCAGAGTTTAAACATCGTTTTGGAGAAACCAAACCAAGCGAAGAATTTATCATTCAATCTTATCAAAACTTTGTAAAAACAATAAGGGTTAAATATCCAAAGGCGCAAATCATTTGTATGATGGGGAATATGGATATTACCAAAAAAGATTCGCAATGGCCTAATTATGTTGAAAAAGCGATAGTAGGTTTAAAAGATTCAAAAATCCACACTTTAATTGTTCCCTTTAAAGAAACACCAGGACATCCAAAAATTAAAGAGCAGCAAGATTTGGCTAACAGTTTAATCAACTTTATAGACAAGAATATAAAATGGTAATACAAAAAAAGCCAGCTCTATTAAAAGCTGGCTCTTCCATTATAATCAAAACTAAAAATTATACAGAAAAACTGGTTCCGCATCCGCAAGTATTATTTGCGTTAGGATTGTTAAAAACGAAACCACGGGCGTTTAAACCTTGTTGAAAGTCAACTTCCATTCCTACTAAATATAAACCATGAGCTTTATGCATAAACACTCTAATGCCATCAATCTCATATTCATTATCCCCTTCTTTTTGTTGGTCAAAACCTAAAACATAATTCATTCCGGCACATCCACCACCCTCAACGCCTAAGCGTAAACCAAACTCAGTTCCCAACTCTTGTTGAGACATTAATTTTTTTATTTCTTTTTTCGCACCTTCGGTTAAAGTTACGGGTGCTGCTGTTTCAACTACTGCGCTCATAAATCAAATATTTATTATACAAATATACGGCAAATTGTAGATTTTTGTTTTTTAATCCCCTTTTTGACTATCAACTTACAAACGATTATGGATTTAGGATTTTTTGCTTTAGATATTTTAAAATATACACTCTCAGGTTTATTAGTTGTTTTTGGAGCCTATTTTCTATTAAAAGGTCAGTTAGATTCTTATTATAGTTTTAAATCTCTTGAGTATAAAACACTAGTTGTTAAAGATATTTTACCCTTAAAGTTGCAAGCTTATGAGCGTTTAACACTTTTTATCGAAAGAATTAACCCCACCAATCTATTGGTGCGTCTTCACTTCTCGGGAATGAGTGCTAAAGAAATGCAAAATCTCATTTTAACAGAGGTTAGAGCCGAATATCAGCACAATATTTCTCAGCAATTATACATCAGTAATGATTCTTGGGCAATTGTTAAAAGAGTAAAAGACGATACCATCAACTTAGTCAATCAATCAATGGTAAGTTTGCATCCAGAAGCAACAGCTATAGAGTTGAGCAAAGTGATATTTGCAAGATTTGATGAAATTGACGAAAACCCATACGACTTAGCATTGTTGGTAATGAAAGACGATATACAATCTTTATAAACCAAAGCATGAGCGACAAAAAATTTAAAACCACATCAAACATAGAAATTAAAGAGGTTTATACCACCTGCAATCCAATGCAGGAGTTGCCAGCCGAATTCCCATTTACACGTGGAATACAAAAAGATATGTACCGTGGTCGTTTATGGACTATGCGCCAATATGCTGGTTTTTCTACCGCAAAAGAGTCAAATAAGCGTTATCATTACCTATTAAAGCAAGGAACTATGGGACTTTCTGTCGCTTTTGATTTACCTACACAAATAGGTTATGATAGCAACCATGATTTGTCTGATGGTGAAGTTGGAAAAGTAGGCGTTGCCATAGATTCTTTAAAAGATATAGAGGTTTTGTTCGATGGAATTGAGTTAGAGAAAATCACTACGTCTATGACCATCAATGCAACCGCTTCGACACTTTTGGCAATGTACATCGCCTTAGCAAAAAAGCAGGGAGCAGATTTAAAGAAAATATCTGGAACTATCCAGAATGACATACTAAAGGAATACGCAGCCCGTGGAACTTATATTTATCCACCGAAAGCTTCTATGCGTTTGATAACCGATGTTTTTGAATATTGTAGCAAAGAAATCCCAAAATGGAACACCATTTCTATTTCTGGCTATCATATTCGCGAGGCTGGTTCAACTGCCGTTCAAGAATTGGCTTTTACACTAGCTAACGGAAAAACTTATTTAAAGGCAGCAATTGAAAAAGGTTTAGATATCAATGTCTTTGCAAAGCGATTATCTTTTTTCTTCAATTGCCATAATAACTTCTTTGAGGAGATTGCGAAATTCAGAGCTGCCCGAAGAATGTGGGCTAAAATAACGAAGGATTTAGGCGCAACAGATGAGAGGGCACAACAACTCCGTTTCCATACACAAACTGGTGGGTCAACATTAACTGCTCAACAACCTATTAATAACATAGTACGTGTTACCAACCAGGCGATGGCTGCCGTTTTAGGCGGTACACAA
>JBKJLB010000006.1:0-2916 GCA_046597075.1 Pelobium sp. | reverse complement strand
CAAGTGAATGATTCTATGTCTAAAGGGAAATTGTTAGATGAAATATTTAGTTAAAAAGTTGTAGAACACTTAATCCAACCAACATATATTACTGATTACCCAATTGAAATGACACCTTTGGCTAAAAAACATCGCAGTAAAGAAGGTTTGGTTGAGCGATTTGAGCTTTTTGTAAATGGAAAAGAAATTGCCAATGCTTATTCTGAATTAAATGATGCCATTGATCAAAAAGAACGTTTTGAAGAGCAATCAAAATTAGCCGCTCGTGGAGATGATGAAGCAATGGCGATGGATGATGACTTCATAAGAGCTTTGGAGTATGGAATGCCGCCAACATCAGGCTTGGGAATTGGAATTGACCGTTTTGTGATGATGATGACTGGACAGCAAAGCATACAAGAAGTATTGTTTTTTCCACAAATGCGAGCAGAAAAGAAAGCTAAAGTTTACACTGATGATGATTTTATAGGGATGGGAATCCCTAGCGAATGGGTACAAGTCATTAGAAAAATGGGTTTCAATACGCCAGAGGAATTAAAAGCAGCTAACCCTAATAAAGTATTTAATGATTTGGGTGGGATGCGTAAAAAAATGAAATTAGAAATTACTATGCCTCAAAAAGAGGAGGTGATGGCTTGGTTTAGTTAATTATAAACAATCATAACTTAATAAAAGCTTAAAGGCTGGTTAACATATAGTTATCCAGCCTTTCTTATTTTAGTAATCCACAGTAATTGCGTTGGTAAGATTATTGTTGTAAAATTTTACAATTAAAACTAAAAAATGAAATGAGAAACTCAGTTTTAGAAATTAACGATCAAGAATACTTGATTAAATTAGACAAAAGTGAATTCGATCTTTCTTTTGTTCAATCTTTGTTAAAAAGAATTCAAACTGAAAAAACTTTTTTCAGCAGAGTTAGGGACGATGAAGAGGATATTATCAGCAAAAGAAGTACTCAAGATGAAGATGAGGGTACAGATCATTTAAGTGAAAAATAAAAGGAAAATATTTTAAAAATATTTTCCTTTTATAATGCTTTAAGATTTGCTTTTAGCCTTGAGCCTTCAGTTTCATTAGTATTGTCTGTAACTACCTTTACCACCACGTACTTGTTGCGTTTTATCCAACATATTCATTTGCCCTTTCATCATTTTAATCTGATCAGCTAATAGTTTATTTTTATCTGCTTTTTCAGCTTCCTTCAATAAACGTTGCGCTTCTCTTTTATTTCTTTTACCCATCTCTACTCCCGCTAAGCTTAAATTTGCTAATGCAATATTATGATCCATGGTTAAACCATAACTTAAAGCTTTTTTGAAAAACTTTTCAGATTTCATTGGAGATTTTCTTGATTCTAGAATACCTAGTAGCAATTGATAATATCCCCATTGTCCTTTATATAATTCCTTTTCGTAATTTTTAATTCCGGCTAAAGCAGCTTCTGCTTTCTCCATCTTCTCTTTTCTCAAATGCCATTGGGCAATAAGCATTCGTTCGTTAAAAATAAATGTAACAGAAACGATAAGAGCCACAAATATTAACAGTATTCCCCATCCCCAAAATGAGAAAACAATTAGCGTTACAGCGGCACCTAAAAACAAAGCGGCAATAATGATTCTTATAAAATTTGGCATGTCAGCTTATTTATTGTTTTATTTTAGTGGCTGCAAATATCCATTTATTTAAGCTTTATATCAATAAATAGCAATAAAAATATGTCGGTGAAACTTGAATCTTCGTGGTTAATACATTTAAAGGACGAATTTGAGAAAGATTATATGAAATCGCTCAAGCAATTTTTGATGGAAGAGAAGAAAAAAGGAGAAATTGTTTATCCAAAAAGTGAAGATATATTCAAAGCTTTTGAGCTAACTCATTTTGATGATGTTAAAGTGGTTATCTTAGGTCAAGATCCTTATCATGGTGCAAACCAGGCTCATGGTCTTTCTTTTTCTGTTCAGAAAGGTGTTAAACATCCTCCTTCATTACAAAATATTTTTAAAGAATTGGCAACTGACATTGAAGGATTTAAGCCCCCTATTGATGGAGATTTAAGCTTTTGGGCGATACAAGGTGTTTTATTATTGAACGCTTCATTAACTGTAAGCGCTGGAAAGGCGGGCTCGCATCAAAATCAAGGATGGGAAATATTCACAAATGAAGTCATCAAAACACTATCTGGTAAAAAAGAAAACCTGATATTCATTCTGTGGGGAAAATTTGCTCAAGCTAAGGAAGAGTTGATTGATTCTAATAAACATCATATCATTAAATCACCTCATCCTTCTCCTTTTTCGGCTTATGCTGGATTTTTTGGATCAAAACCCTTTTCTAAAACGAATGAAATTTTAAAAAAACTAGATAAAAAAGAAATTGATTGGCAAGTTTAATATTCCAAAGGCACTATAGGTTCCTTTTTGCTGGTACTCATAATCATCATGGTATGAAAAGTCTTTACTACTGTTATCCGACTTATTTTCTGCATAATCAATTGCTCATACGTTTTAATGTCTTTTACATAAGCTTTCAGTAAAAAATCACATTGCCCAGTTACGTGGTGGCACTCTGTAATTTCCTTAATTTCTTTAATCTCATCTAAAAACGTTTGGATGGTATCTTGCTGATGAAAATCTAAAGAAACTTGTATAAAAGTCTTAATACCTAAACCTAATTTTTCCTCATCAACCAAAGCATGATAACTTTTGATGTAACCTGAGTTCTCTAATTTTCTAACACGCTCTAACGTTGGTGCTGGAGAAAGTCCGATGTGTTGTGAAAGCTGCAAATTGGTGATTCTACCATTTTCTTGCAATATTCTTAGGATATTAAAATCAATTTTATCAAGTTCCATATATAGCGTAATATCCTACAAATTTAAATTTTATCTCCAATAACCAAATTATATTTTAAAAA
>JBKJLB010000179.1:0-3832 GCA_046597075.1 Pelobium sp. | reverse complement strand
TTCAATTTTTCTTTTTTTGATTTATAAGGATGTTCCTCCATCTAAGGTGATGGTTTGTCCGGTGATGAATTTAGAATTTTCAGAAGCCAGCCAGCATATAGCTTCTGCAATTTCCTCTGCCTCGCCAAACCTACCCATAGGAATAAATCGTTTTAACTTATCACCCATATCTGGACTTACCGAAAGTAACTGCTCTAGTAAAGCAGAGTGGGTAAAACCAGGACATACAGCGTTGATTCGGATGTTTTTTCTTCCGTATTCTAAAGCAGCGGATTTGGTCATTCCCACCACCGCAAATTTACTTGCAGCGTATGAAAGATTATTTGCCGAAGCTTTTAATCCTGCTAATGAAGCTACATTTACGATATTACCATGACCTTGTTTTAGCATTTGTTCTAATGCAAGTTTCATGCAATAGAACACTCCAGTTTGGTTCACTGCAATTACATTATGCCAGTCATCTAGCGTATGATCTGCTGTTTTTGCTTGATGTTTGCCTCCTATTCCTGCATTATTCACCATCACATCTAAACGGCCATGTTTTGCTATTGCAGATTGAATTAATCCCTTCACCTGCTCAAATTGGGTAACATCTGTTGCTAACGCTGAAGCATTACCGCCATCATTTCTAATTTCATTTGCCACTTTTTCTGCACTTTCAAGATTGATATCCGAGACCACTATAATGGCTTTATGAGAGCCAAAAAGTTTCGCTGTAGCTTCCCCTATTCCACTACCTGCTCCGGTAATTACTACTACTTTGTCTTTTAAATTCATTTTTTTGGTTACTTTTTAAAAAATTATGCTTCACTAATTAGTACAAATTATCTATTTGGTTTTTCTGAATGGCTTGCCATGCGGTATTACAACATAATGCAGAAGCCTTATTTAAATTTGCAAATTTTGGGTCGCTGGTGTGGCCATGTTTATATCGATAATAAATCTGCTGAGCAATTACTGCAATCTTAAAAAGTCCGTAAGCATAGTAGAATGTAAGATTATCGATATTTCTACCACTTTTCAAGGCATATTGTTGTACAATTTCTATTCGGGAAGGATTGCCATCCATCACTGTTGGAGAAGCCAATCCTTGTTTCATAATCTCTGGGTCGTTAGCGGTAGTCCAATAGCCTAAGGAAGTTCCTAAATCCATCATAGGGTCTCCAAGCGTACACATTTCCCAGTCTAATACAGCTGAAATTTTCTTCCAACTATTATCTTCAAAAACGACATTGTCATATTTGAAATCGTTGTGAATTAGGGAATGGTCATATTTTTTTGGTTGATATTCACTCATCCAAGTCATTACCTTTTGTGCTGCCGGAACTTCATCCGTTGCAGCCGCTAAATATTGCTTGCCCCAATTATTCACCTGTCTTTCTACATATCCTACTGGTTGTCCTAGTTCAGAAAGTCCTGCTGCTTTGTAATCAATTTCATGAAATTCTACAAAGGCATTAACCCAAGTATTGGAAATGGTTTTAAAATCTTCTGAGGATATTTGTTTCTCCAATGCTGATTTGGCCGTTAGAATTTCTCCTTTGACCTTCTCCATAATATAAAATGGAGCGTCTATAATGTGATCGTCATCGTTAAAAACATATACTTTAGGACTTTTATCATAAACTGAATTTAATTGCTGTAACACCCTAAATTCGCGTCCCATATCATGTCCTCGTTTTGGAGCTGCAAAAGGTGGTCTTCTTAAAACGTATTCCTTTTCATCAATAATCAACAGGTAGGTTAAATTAGAATAACCGTTGGTAAATTGTTTTACTGTCAATTCCGCATTTCCACTTGTTATTAGCGTATTTTTAAACAAAAACTCCTTGAGTTTAATCTCATTAATCTCTTCACCTTCACGTACAGATTTTAAGTTTTTTTCGCTAGACATTAGTATCCTTTACATATTTGTTAATTGTACTTTTCCCCAGTTGGCTCATATGAACTTCATCTGGACCGTCGGCTAAACGAAGTGTCCTTGCGGCAGCGTAGAAATGTGCCAAAGGAGTGTCGCCACCAACTCCCTTTCCACCTAGAATCTGAATAGCTCTATCTATCACTCTTAGAGCCATTTGAGGGGTAACTATTTTGATCATGGCAATTAAATCTTTTGCCTCTTTATTACCTACTTTATCCATTTTATCTGCTGCAGATAATACCAATAATCGGGTTTGCTCTATCTCACAAGCAGATAATGCGATATCTTGTCGCACACTACTATAAGTATCTAGGGTTCTACCAAAAGGTTTTCTTTGGACTGTCCGTTCCGACATGATTTCTAAAGAACGTTGTGCCATACCAATTAATCGCATACAGTGGTGAATGCGCCCAGGGCCTAATCTGCCTTGTGCGATTTCAAAACCTCTACCCTCGCCTAATAATAAATTGGTTTTAGGTACACGAACATTGTTAAGCGTGATTTCGGCATGACCTTCTGGTGAGTCGGAATAACCAAAAACACTTAGTGCTCTTTCGATCTTTAATCCTGGAGTATCCATGGGCACCAAAATCATACTTTGTTGTACATGCCGTGGTGCATCAAAATTGGTTTTGCCCATAACAATAGCAATTTTACAATTGGGGTCCATTGCACCAGAAGACCACCATTTCCTGCCATTAATCACGTAATCATTACCATCGGCAACAATTGCGGTTTCAATATTTGTTGCATCTGATGAAGCTACATCAGGCTCTGTCATTAAAAAAGCCGAACGAATTTCTCCGTTCATTAAAGGCTTTAACCATTTTTCTTTTTGCTCTGGAGTTCCGTATTTGGCAAGTACTTCCATGTTTCCAGTATCTGGAGCGCTACAATTAAATATTTCTGAAGACCATAACACACGCCCCATGATTTCTGCCAAAGGAGCATATTCTAAATTCGAAAGTCCTGGACTTAATTCTCCATAAGTAGCAGGCAAAAAAACATTCCAAAGTTTAGCGTCTTTAGCCTTTTGTTTAAGTGATTCTAAACCTGGCCATCTTTTCCAAGCGTTATCTGGATTTTTATGAAATAACTCCACTTCCCTTTCAATAGGGAATATATGTGTATCCATAAAATCTTTCAATTTTTGCTGAAGAGCTATCGATTTATCGCTGTAGTCAAAATTCATTTTGTTTCTTTTTAACCTGAAATTAAATAACCTCCATCGGCAGTATAAACACCGCCCGTCATGTAGGAGCCTGCATCCGAAGCTAATAACATCACAATCCCAGCCATTTCATCAGGCTCAGCAACTCTTTTTAAAGGTACCACATTGGTATATTGTGCCACCAATTTATCATCAGACCATAAGCTTTCGCTAAATTTTGTTTTAATTAATCCGGGACATACCACGTTAGAACGAATGCCATATCTGCCCCATTCCTTTGCTTGGTTCTTTGAAAGCATAATCAAAGCAGATTTTGTCATACTGTAAAGACCCAATCTAAATCCGGGATGAATACCTTCTACTGATGCAATGTTAATGATGCTTCCACCACCATTAGCTTTTAAGTATGGCAGTGCTAAATTGGAAAGCATCCAAGGAGCTTTCACATTTACGTTCATGATTTTATCAAACACCTCTTCCTCGGCAGTTTCCAACGGTCCGTAAAAAGGATTTATAGCCGCGTTGTTGACTAAGATGTCTATTCTTCCATAAGCCTCAATTGTTTTAGCGATCAATTGTTCCCTTTGTTCGGCGTCACCAATATGACATTCGATGCCTATCGCTTCAAAACCTGATTCTTTAAACTCCTTTGCCACTGCATCAACAGCCTCTTGTTTTCTACTGCTAATCACAACTTTTGCTCCGCTTTCTGCAAGTCCTTTGGCAATGGAAAGTCCAAT
>JBKJLB010000120.1:0-3274 GCA_046597075.1 Pelobium sp. | reverse complement strand
GTATTATTAACTGCATCTACTGGGGCTGGTTTAAATGCTCCGTTTAATTTAACAGCACCTAATTTTTTACCAGCTTCAGCTTCGGTTGCTTTAACTGGCGCTGCTTTTACAGGTGATCAAATTGATTCATTTTTTGATAAAATAGCTTATAAAGGTGCTTTTGGCACTACTAATTGGACTACAGGATGGACTAGCTTTAGTTTCACTAAAGGAGCTAACGGTTACTAAAAAATATAATATCATTTTATTTAAGAAGGGATTCCAGTTTTGGAATCCCTTTTTTGTTAAAGTGATTTTTATATTAATGCATTAGTGGTGGAAGCGGCACCCCGCATTACCGCTTTTCGCGGTGCGAGGAGTACAGCGGACGACGCGACCCTTTAGGGAAATGCGCTAATCATTTTCTTCTGCTCTTTAGATTTGCTTTTTGTAATTAATAGGATACTCGCCATCAAAAAGGCTAGAACGTAAACAAAACATACACATTAATTCTGTTTGCTTAGTTTTAATGGCAGATAATGCTTAAAAAGAAATCATAAACCCAACAATAATCTCAATTCAGGTCATCATCGATTATTTATGAGGAGATGTTTAATTATTTGTTTCTGTTAACTCTTCAATTAATTTTTTCATTTGTTTGATGGCTTTCCCAAATGAGTAATTGAACATCCATTTTGACAGGTAATAACAAGTTGGGGTTAAAATAATAATAGTTACAATTAAGGCATAAATTACAAAGGGGCGGCTGATAAATTCGTCAACGGTTTTTCCTGATCCGATAACGCCACCCAAAAAATAACCACCAGTTGCGCTTAGTGGATAAACAAAAATAGCGACTTTGCACTGAACTCTAATCCATTCTTCTAAGGTGTAAACCACTCTTTTTAATTCGCTTAATAAGTTATTTGCTGTTACATTAGTTTCAATGGTTTGATAAAGTTTAAAACCAGTATATCCTGCCCAAGTAGTAAAAACGAGTGTTATTCCTATAAATAGTTGTATTTGCCAATATTGGTAAATGAATAATATTGGGATATAAATTATGCCAATAACAACACTGTATATAATATTTTTACCCAGCATTTTCTTTGCTTGTTTCAATGGATTCTTTAATCCTTTGCTATTTAATTGGTCAATGCTGTTGATCTCCGGAAGTTTTTCGGAGGAAGCTTCTGTTGCCTTCCAAATTTCTTTTAAGTCCATTAGATCTGTTTTAAAAGGGTTTGTAACTGATTCTTTATTCTAAAAAGCTTTACGCCGATGTAATTAGCCGTAATTCCTAAAATATCAGCAATTTCAGGGTTGTCATATCCTTCTAGATTTAGAGTGATGATTACTCTATCCGTTTCAGCTAATTGTCTGATGGCTTGATGAAGCCTTTGGATATCTTCTCTTTTTTCGCTTTGTGGTGCTACCGGAACTATTAAATCTTCCATTGTATCATAGTAGCTTATTGGCTTTTTGTTTTTTCTGTTAAAAGTTAAAATGGTATTCAATGCCACTTGATACAGCCAGGTGCTAAATTTAGATTTACCTTGAAAAGATTGAACACTTTTCCATGCATTTAAAAGAATTTCTTGGTAAAGATCATTACGATCATCAATGGAATAGGCATAAACACTGATTAGTTTCAGTATCATCCCTTTACATTGATTTATTTCTTGTATAAATTTACCTTCGTTCAAATGATTAATCTTATCTAGTGATTTCTAAACCAAAGGCAGAAAATGCTAAAATAAGGTGAATGATTAGCCATGTTTTTTGCCACAAAGGTCTTTTTCCGAACGGAATTTCTGGATTAAAAGGATCACAAACCAAAGCTAAGCCTATCATAATGCCTGCCGTAGACCAGTCTTTTAAAAAAATAAATACTAATCCGGTCAAAAGCATTCCAACATAAGCCATCCGATTAAATAAAATTGATTGGGGCTGAGGTGCTAAGTTGACTTCTTTATTTTCCATTGTTTTAATAGTTTTTACAATTAGTAACGGTTTAGCTTGTATTATTACAAATAGAAAGAAATAATTTTTAGCAATTAATTTATAAGTTTTTACCCAGTTTTTCTAGAATGTCTGAAGGGACATTTTCTAGGTCAAGAACTAAAAATCCATCTAAACAATCAGAAAATTTAGGGTCTATATTAAAACAGATTATTTTTGCATTTAATGCGATGTATTGCCTTAGTAAAACCGGGACTTTTATATGTTCTGTTTCAATCTCACCGATTAAACTGTCTAAACTTTTTAAAGAACTACTTGAGGCAGTTAAAATATCTGCATCAATTTTAGAGAAGTCGACTTTAAATTTCTTTCTGGGCTTCACCATCTCAGCCATTTCTTGGTCAAAATGATTTCTATAGATAAAATTAACAATCAATGATTTAGAGAACTTACTAAATGAGTTGCTGATAGATACTGGCCCAATTAGATAGCGATACCGAGAATTATCCATCAAATATTTTAAAATACCTTTCCACAAGAGGAATAACGGCAATGGTCTTTGCTGATATTCTTTTCTAATCCATGATCTTCCTAATTCTAGCCCGGTTCTTAAAACTGGATACAATTGAGACTTAATCTTAAAAAGCTCGTAGATGTAAAAGCCTTTTTTTCCGTAGCTATAAAAAATCTCATCGCCTTTCCCAATTCTGTAAGCTCCAACCACCATTTTCGTTTCTGAATCCCAAATAAATAAATGATGATAGTAAATATCATAACTATCTAAATCCGTAGTTTTATTGGTTCCCTCACCAATATCCCTAAAAGTTACTTCTCTTAACCTGCCTATTTCTTTGATAATGTTAGGAATATTGACAGTTGGAGTAATAAAAACTTCATAATTTTTTTCGGTCCAGACTTTATAATTTTCTCTTAAAAGCACCACCTCATCCTCCATTAGCTCAGTATCAATAGGGGCTTCAATTTCTTCTGCTTGTTTTCTTATTTTAAATAACTCGCGAGGTTTGAATATGCTTTTTTTATTTTCTAACCCAGCTCCTAAAGCGTAGGTCTTAGCTCTTAGAAATGCTAAAAGCCTCGGAATATTATCATTTTGAGGAATATCTTCAAACGCAATAGGTTTACCAATCCTAACTTTGATGGTATGTCCTTTTTTGTTAAATAATTCTGATGGAAGTTTGGCGGTTCTTAAAGTTGGATGAATTAACGATAGCAAGTTAAACAATAAGCCATTATTTCCATGGAAATAGATAGGAAGTACAGGTGCTTTAGATTTGCTAATTAGCTTGCCAACCACAGGATGCCACAATTTATC
>JBKJLB010000056.1:0-7136 GCA_046597075.1 Pelobium sp. | reverse complement strand
TATGATAACGCTTAGCTAAATTTCAAATATTTAGTGAATTTACCAACTGTTAATCCTTGTATTAAAATAGAAAACGCAACTACAAAATAAGTTATCGAAACCAAAAGTTCTTTATTTAGTTCGGGGGTTAATGATAATGCAAGTGCGATAGAAATTCCACCACGTAAACCACCCCAAGTTAAAACCAAAACTGTTTTGTGGTGAAATTTTTCTCTAAACTTAATCATCAAAGAAGGGATTAAAACTGATATATATCTTATGATCAAAATTAAAATAATCATAGTTAAGCCAATCCAAATATAATCTTTGATATCATTAATAATCAATAGTTCTAAGCCTATCAAAACAAACAGTAAGGCATTTAAAATATCATCAATGAGCTCCCAAAATTTAGAAACATACTCTCTGGTTTGATCAGACATAGCGAATTTTTTACCGTGGTTACCTACTAAAATTCCGGCTACAACCATTGCTAATGGACCAGATACATGAAGCCAACTTGCTATGGTATATCCACCCATTACGATGGCTAAGGTGATTAAAACTTCTACTTTATAATTATCAATGCTACGCATCATCCTATATCCTATAAAACCTACTATAAAACCTAAAAGCATCCCTCCTACTGCTTCTCTTAAAAACAATTTAGAAATCTCGAGAATACCTGGAAGTTCTGGAGAGCGAGCAGTTTCCCAAATGGTGATAAATACAACCACGGCGACACCATCATTAAATAAGGATTCTCCAGCAATTTTAGTCTCTAAAGATTTTGGAATATTTGTTTCTTTTAAAATTCCCAACACCGCAATTGGATCTGTAGGAGAAATTAGAGAACCAAATAATAAGCAATGAATAAAAGGGACTTGAAGGCCGAAAAGCGGAAATAAATAAAAGGTGATTCCGCCAATCAAAAAAGTAGAAATGACAACGCTAAATGTACTAAACATAATTACCGAGACTTTTTCTTTCCTTAGATCTTCAATGTTTATATGGATAGCTCCCGCAAAGAGCATAAAACTAAGCATAGAGCCTAAAAGCAGTTCAGAAAAGTCAAAACTTTCTAATAAAACAGTAACATCCCCAAGTATCGAAGGATATAAATTCCCTACAATAACTAAACCCAGGGAGGCAATTAAGGCAATGAGCATTAAACCTATAGAGGGCGGTAATTTTAGAAATCGAAAATTTAAATATGCAAAAACAGCTGAAACAACTATCAATATGGAAAAAGTATGATATAAACTCATTTATTATAGCTTAACACTATTTGTAAAAATAAAAAAACACAATGCTATCTAAATTTATTATCCTTTTAAAACTGCAACGTTATTTCAGGACGAGATATTTTGTTTAAAAAGATGTATATCTCTTTGTGGAAATGGTATCGAAATCCCCTTTTTATCAAAAGCCTTTTTTATCTCTTCAATTTTAGTCAAATAGACATCCCAAAAATCCTCATTTGAAACTAAGGCCCTAACTCTAATATTCACTGAACTATCACCTAAAGAATCCGTATAAATGTATGGCGTATCTCTATCTATTATTCTTTCATCAGAGAATATAACATCTTTAATTGTTTGTTTTGCCAAGTCAATATCATCACCATAACCTATCCCAAAAACCCATTGCATTTTACGAGCTGGTTCTGTGCTGTAATTAATAATTTTATTATTGTATAAATTACCATTAGGCAAAATTATGGTCTTGTTATCAAATGTTTTTAAAACGGTATGAAAAATTTGTATTTCACTTACATTAGCAATCTCTCCTTGTGCCTCAATTACATCACCAACTTTAAAAGGTTTTAAAATTAGAATCAAAACACCGCCAGCAAAATTAGATAAACTACCTTGTAGTGCTAAGCCAATTGCTAAACCTGCGGCTCCCAAAATGGCAAAGAAAGAGGTCATTTCTATCCCTAATGCAGATAGTGCTGTTAAAATTAAAAGAATTAACAAAAGATTATGTACTAAACTTTTAAGAAATACTCTTAGTGATGGATCAACATTTTTCTTCTCCAAAACTTTAGCAAAAGACTTAGATAGAAACTTTATAATTTGCCAACCAATAAGTCCTATTAAGATGGCTTTTATTAGTGCCAATCCAATATCGGTTCCTTTACTAATTAAAAATGTTTGTATTTGATCAAAATCAACCATAAAATTTATTTTAGTTTTAATACTGACGAAATTTGTCAGAAATTGTTTAGAAAAAAAGAAAAACAGTGGTTTTTCAGCAATTAACAAGCAGAAATTGCGCCAATAATTACTTTACAAGCGAATTCTATCTCATCTGGGGTGATAATTAATGGCGGAGCAATACGCATAGAGTTATCGCAATGTAGAAACCAATCTATAATTACGCCGTTTTCTACACAAGCTTTACTAACAGCTTCAACCTGCTGGAAGTTATCTAATTGAATAGAAAGCATGAGTCCTTTACCCCTAATTTCTTTAATTTTTGGATGCTTTAATAGGGTTCTGAAAAGCTGTTCTTTCTCTTCTACTGATGAGATTAAATCTTCAGCTAAAATAGTTTCTAAAGTGGCTAAGCCTGCTGCACAACTTACAGGATGACCCCCAAATGTAGTGATATGACCAAGAATTGGATTCTCTTTAAACACGTCCATCATTGGTTTAGATGCTATAAATGCACCAATTGGCATTCCACCACCCATTCCTTTTGCAAGTAATAAAATATCAGGAACTACATCAAAATGTTCGAAGGCAAAAAGTTTTCCGGTTCTTCCAAAACCTGTTTGTATTTCATCAAAAATTAATACCGTCCCAGTTTCATTACACTTGGCTCTTAAAGCTTTTAAATAATCTATATCTGGGACTCTAACCCCCGCCTCACCTTGAATAACTTCTAAAATAACAGCTGCCGAATTAAAAGAAATATCATTAAGTTCTTCTTTATTATTCAGATTTATAAAATGAATGTCTGGCAACAAAGGGCGGTATGCTTGCTTATAATATTCGTTTCCCATTACGCTTAAAGCGCCATGTGTGCTCCCATGATAAGCGTTATTGAAAGAAATTATTTGTGATCGATTGGTGAATTTCTTAGCTAGTTTTAGTGCTCCTTCTGCTGCTTCGGCCCCTGAATTTGTAAAATACACCGAAGATAAATTTTCGGGTAAAACGGAACTTAATTTTTGAGCAAAAAGTACTTGTGGGGCTTGAATGTATTCTCCGTAAACAGTGACATGAAGGTATTTATCAAGCTGATTTTTTATGGCTTCAATTACATTTGGGTGCCTATGTCCTAAATTACTAACCGCAAAACCAGAAACTAAATCAAGGTATTTTTTCCCACTAGGATCTATCAAATAACATCCTTCTGCCTTATCAATCTCTAAAAGCCTGGGGAAATCTGATGTTTGGGCTGTATTTAAAAGAAAAAGTTGTTTGTGGCTAAGCATTGGTCAAAGATAAGCCAAAATTTTAAACCTAATATCAGGCCAAAATCAATTATTGCTAGTTCGCCCTTTGCTTGAGTTGTTTAATTAATTCTTCCCTAAAATCTCTTTCTGCGGCATACAAACTTTTTACTTGCTCTGGGGATAAAATCTTAGAAAACTCTTGTCGATATTTCTTTCTAATCTCTAGAATTTTGCTATCGCTGTTAAAATCATCATCAATTAGCTTATCAGGATTATCAGAATTAGCGATTCTATTTTGTTTTTTTTGCTGTTGTAACTGATTTACCTCATTTTGATATTGATTATAAAGTGGCCAGAAATTACGCGATTCCTCAGGTGTTAGGTTCAACCTTCTGGTAATAAAACCAATTTTAATTGCCTCTATTTGCTTGGCTCGTTTAGGATTCATTCCTACACCATCTTGGGCAATACATTCATTGCTAAAACTTATTATGAAAAAAAATAATATATATATCAGGCGTTTCATTTTATTAAGGATTATAATCTAAATAATCTTTTATTTGATCATCTGTTAATTGATTTTGATCTAATGCAAAAACCGATTGATCATCTAAGTTGTTCATTATTGCTGGTAAATCATTTGCATCTGTATGCAGCAGAAGATAGTTTTCAATCGCTTCTTCGGGTAATTTTGAAAGTTGGTAACTCACGCTTTGTTGTCTATTGATATTTATATAGATACCAACTGAGGTTGTCAATAAAATACAAGCTGCTGCGGCAAATCTTATCATATTAAGATTAATAATTTTTGCCGATTTTTTTGATGACTTGACTGACTGTTCAATTACATTTTGAGATTCCTCGAAGTAAGTTTCAGGAACTGTAAAACCATCGTTCTGATTAATCATTTCATCAATCCTAATTTGAGACATAATTTGACTCTCTAGTTGATTAAAATAATTTTCAGGAACTTCAAAGATGGACTCACTCTTGATATCATCTAATGCAACCTGACTTAATATTTGCGAATTCAAACTGTTAAAATACTCCTCAGGCACTTTAAAAGGATTTTTTTTAGAAATCGCACATAATAGAGGTGCTTCCTTATCCCAATCTATATAGTCTTCCTCTCTATTCATTATATCTTATTGATTCAATTCTTTGCAAAAGGTTTAATCTTTGGCAATTAAATGTGCTTCTATTTTTTTAACTGCTAAATGATAGGATGCTTTTAAAGCACCTACACTAGTCCCTAAAACATCTGAAATTTCTTGAAACTTCATTTCATCAAAATACTTCATATTAAAAACGAGTTTTTGTTTCTCGGGAAGAGTTATTATTGCCTCTTGTAATTTTCTTTGGATAACATCACCACTAAAATACTGCGACTCATTTAAGCTTTGGCTAAGTTCTTCAGAAACATCATCAATTGAAACGTTGTTTTTTGACCTTTTTTTATTTAAGAAAGTGATGCTCTCATTAGTTGCTATTCTATAAAGCCAAGTATATAATTGAGAATCTTGTCTAAAATTGATGAGATTTTTCCAAACTTTAATAAAAACATCTTGCACCAAATCATCTGCATCATCATGGTTGATAACAATCCTTCTGACATGCCAATAAACTTTTTGTTGGTATTTGTTTAAAAGTAAAGAAAAGGCTTCGTGACGAGTTTTCTCGTCTTCGAATTTTTTTAAAATAACTTCGTCTTCTATTACCATTTTAACAAATAAGCCGAAGATTTATACAAACTTCGGCTCCATAAATTTATTTTCTTATAATTACTGCTTTCTTTTCATTACTCTTTTAACAGCAGCCACAATATCACTACTATCTAAACCGTATTTTTTCATTAACTGGGCGGGAGTACCGCTTTCGCCAAAGCTATCATTCACGGCTACAAACTCCATTGGTGTAGGTGTGTTGGTTGATAACAATTGTGCAATACTTTCACCTAATCCTCCGTATCTGTTATGTTCTTCACAAGTCACAACACAACCCGTTTTCTTTGCTGATTTTAAGACTGCCGCTTCATCTAAAGGTTTAATGGTGTGGATATTTATAATTTCAGCATCTATACCTTCCTCGGCTAACTTTTCTCCAGCTAAAATTGCTTCCCAAACCATGTGGCCGGTCGCAAAAATACCAACATCTGCACCCTCGTTTACCATCCAAGCTTTGCCAATTTCAAATTTTTGATCTGGAGCGGTAAAAACCGGCACCACTGGGCGTCCAAAACGTAAATAAACAGGTCCTTCAAATTCAGCAATAGCTTCTGTAGCAGCTTTAGTTTGATTATAATCACAAGGGTTAATTACTGTCATCCCTGGCAGCATTTTCATTAACCCAATGTCTTCTAAAATTTGGTGAGTTGCGCCATCTTCTCCCAATGTTAAACCAGCATGAGAAGCACAAATTTTAACATTCTTATTAGAATAAGCTACCGATTGACGTATTTGATCGTAAACCCTACCTGTTGAAAAGTTAGCAAATGTCCCTGTGAAAGGAATTTTACCTCCAATAGTTAAACCAGCTGCAATACCAATCATATTAGCTTCTGCAATACCAACTTGGATAAATCTGTCTGGGAATTCCTTGATAAAATCGGCCATTTTTAATGAGCCAACTAAATCTGCGCAAAGTGCTACAACCTCCTTGTTTTTTCTGCCGGCTTCTAACAAACCTGCACCAAAACCAGAACGGGTGTCTTTACTTTCTGTATATGTGTATTTTTTCATTAATTGTTATTTTAAATAGCGGCATTCAAGTATGCTACGAAAGTTATCACGATGTTTTATTTGGATGTAAAAATTAATAGTCTCCGTAGGTTTCTTCTAATTGTCCTAAAGCTTCTGCTAACTGTTGCTCGTTAGGTGCAATACCATGCCATTTGTGAGATCCTTCCATAAAATCAACACCTTTACCCATTTCAGTTTTCATTAGAATCATAATAGGTTTTCCTTTACCAGTTCTGGTTTTCGCTTCTTCTAAGGCTGCTACAATTCCGTCCATATCATTTCCATCAGCATGCATTACATCCCAGCCAAAAGCCGAGAATTTTTGGTGTAAATCCAATAAACCTAAAACTTTATCGGTAGGTCCATCAATTTGTTGTCCATTAACATCCACTGCTGAAATTAAATTGTCAACCTTGTTAAAAGGCGCAAACATAGCTGCCTCCCAATTCTGACCTTCTTGTAACTCTCCATCTCCATGTAATGAGAAAACCAATGATTGGTCTTTATTCATTTTTTTAGCTAATGCGGCTCCAATAGCTACTGACATGCCTTGACCTAGTGAGCCTGATGCTATTCTTACTCCAGGTAAATGTTCATGTGTAGTTGGGTGTCCTTGTAACCTAGAATTTAGCTTTCTAAAAGTTTTTAATTCTGATTTATCATAATATCCAGCATGAGCTAAAACACTGTAGAAAACTGGCGAAATATGCCCATTCGAAAGAAAAAATAAATCTTCTCCAATACCGTCCATATTAAACGATGGATCATGTTTCATGATTTTAAAATATAGCGCAACAAGATAATCTGTACAACCTAATGAACCACCTGGGTGACCAGATTGACATTCATAAACCATTCGCACTATATCTCGACGAACTTGTGAGGCCATACGCCTCAAATCAGAATTATTTTCTAAAATCATAAAATAAAAGTAACGGTGTTATAAAGTTGCTAAAATAATTAAATAAGTTAGAAGCCCGAATTTTAAGTTGGATATTACCTGATAATAATAG
>JBKJLB010000419.1:0-5394 GCA_046597075.1 Pelobium sp. | reverse complement strand
GACAGAAAGGATGATTTTACGCCTTGGATGGAGGCTTTTGTGAATGCTAGAGTTTGGGTGGAGTCGAAGGGCTGATCTTCGGTGTTCGGTGTTCGAAGTTCGGCGTTCGAAATTTCTTTAATTGAAATATTGAAAAATTTGAAAATTGAAAAATTGGAAAAACATATCCGTCGTAACTAATTGAAAGATTCTAAAGTCCAAACACCAAAAATCCTTTGGAGGAATCTGAGGGATTTTTGTTGTTTCTTTTTTTAAAGTGCATTCTTCTGATACTAAAATTCAGTAAAAATAAAACTATCTGTTCCCCCTTTGGCCAACGTTTCATCTAAAGGCAAACTATTGGCATCATTGGAAAAATATTCAAAAACCAGTAGATTGAGAAGAAAAGCATTAAAATGAAAAAACATAAAGTCCTAGAAACATTAGATCAACTGCCTGAAGAATTTAATCTTGAAGAATTAGTAGAAAAACTCCTGTTTATAGAAAAAGTGGAAAAGGGCATTCAGGATGCTGACCAAGGCAGAACCATGACCCTTCTTGAGGCCAAGAATAAATTGAAGAAAAAATGGCAAGCCTCGCAATAAAACTTACCGAGACAGCTTATCTGGATTTGGAAGAAATTGAGAGTTATGTGAGTCAGAGTTCCCCAAAGATCGGAAGAGAATTTGTCAACAAAAATTATCAAAAAGATCGAAATGTTATACGATCATCCAAGGATCGGTAGAATAGTACCTGAATTTGAAAATGATCGAATTAGAGAACTTATTCAGGGCAAGTATAGAATTGTATATCGAATTGTCAATGATGAATTGATAGAAGTGCTTCGAATAATTCACGGCTCAAGATTGACGGATTTGGAGTAGAAAAAACCTTTTATGGTTCACCCGAATTTTTTATTGAAGACAATAACGCTTATTTGCTGACTTTCGCCGAAGATGAAAAGTAAAACGAACATCAAACTTCCGTTGACAGACGGTGAGAAAGCAATTTTGAGAAAGAACAAAATCAAAATCGCAAACGTCCTCGACTTTGCAATCGACGAATTGGAAGTTTTGCTTCACGTTTCACCCGAACGAGCAAAAGAAATTTATGCCTTAGCAGAATTTCAGACCGTTCCGTCTGTAGGAGTAAAATTTGCCCAAGACCTTGTATTTTTAGGCTATTTTTCACTTAATGAACTAAAACAAAAAGATGGTGCTAAACTTACAGACGAATACGAACAGAAAATAGGTTACTGGATTGACCCATGTGTTGAAGATCAATTTAGATTAGTAGTGAATTTTGCAAACACAAACGACACTACAAAAACGTGGTGGCACTTTACCGAAGAACGTAAAAAGTTTCGCATTGAAAGCGGTTATCCAGCTAATAGACCACAAAAAGCATGGTTTGAAATGTTAGAATTTAAACAAAAAGTCAAAAAGGGCAGCTGATAACAAAGATTTAAAAAAAGAACAAACCAACCTCGCTCTTCATCATGTTAACTTTTGCACATTTAGAACCCAGAAATAATAAGGATGTGTCATCCATTTTCACTTATCTTTTCAAGATATTAGCTTTTTCTCCTCCATAACTTATTCATCCATTTATATTTTTAAATTGCTAGCACATTTAAGTCGGCAAGTCATTAATTTAGATACCTGTTTGATAGGTACGTCATTTCTCAATGAAAAATATAACCTTATTCATCATTTTGTTTTTTTGTCAAAGCGCATTTGCCTCTTCAATCGAGGTTGATACAATAGCTTTTAATTTTACCAATTCGAAAAAGGAAACTATCTACGGACAAGTTATTCTTCCTAAACATAACAAAAGCAAATTACCTGTTGTAATATTCTTGGTAGGGTCGGCAGAATCGTCTTTTAAAAAAAATTATAAGGGCTTTTTGAAAGAGAATTTCGAAAATCAATTATTAAATAGCGGCGTTGCAATTTGTAGTTTTGACAAACCTGGACTTGGTCTTTCAACCGGAAAGTGGTATAAACAAACTTTTTATGACAGGGCATTTGATGTTAACGATTGCATAAACTTTCTCTCTAAAACCCCTTATATTGATTCAGAAAACATTGGCGTTGTTGGTCATAGTCAAGGTGGTTGGGTTGCTCAAATAGTAGCAGCTCAATATCCAAGTAAAATTAAATATGCGATAAGTCTTGCTGGACCAACTTACAGTGTAAAAAAGCAATTAATCAGCGATTTTCAAAGTAGTTTAACTTGCAGCGGAATAGAAGAGTCTAAAGCTTATAAAAAAGCCGTAAGAAAAACCAACATGGTATTGTTATTATCAAAATGTTTTCCGTTTAATGATAATTTAAAGCAGTTAAGAAAAATAGGATTTTACACACCAGAAGAAACAATTTATAACATCAAGATGCCCTTCTTATTCCTTTTCGGAGAAAATGATCGCCTTGTTTATAATGATTGGTGTGTTAAATCTTTAGATAAAATATTTAGTGATAAAATCCCTACCAATATTCAGTATTCAGTTATAAAAGGGGCTAATCATAGCTTTGAAATGAGTCCATTTTGTGGTGATAAAATAAAAGGTAGTTTAAAATACTCCTCCCAATTTCAAACAGAATTAAGGGACTATATTTTAAATATGACAAAATAAATCTTAAACATTGACGCATTAGCTTTTGCACTACTCTTTATAAAAACACAAATCATGACCGCAGCATGAGATCAAAGTCTCTAGTTTAGCTTAATTATAGCTACTTTAGTAAAAACGTCGATTAAGCTCTCTAAAAAATATAATATTTCTCTTTTCTTCAGTCTGTGTCTTCATATAACGAAACATAATTATAGCATGATTAATGAAGAAACAAATCAAGTTATAAAATTAAGGAACTAGTTTTAAGCAGAGGGAGACCATTCAATAAGTTATTGCAAATATCACCACCTAAATTATAGAAAGTTAATTTCAAGAAATCGAAACATAAGCATACAGTTAACGTTAAAATTTTAAACAAATACATTAATCATGACATTAGTAAAATCATATGCTGCCCAAAAAGCAGATCAACCTTTAGGTCCTCACCAATTAGATCGTAGAGAACCAGGGGCATCAGACGTAGAAATTGAAATCTTATTTTGTGGCGTTTGCCACTCTGATATTCATACCGCCCGTAACGAATGGGGTGGAACGATTTATCCAGTAGTTCCCGGACACGAAATTGTAGGTAAAGTAACACGAGTTGGAGCAGACGTTACAAAACACAAAGTTGGAGATACCGTTGGCGTAGGCTGTTTTGTTGACTCTTGCGGACATTGTTCTAATTGCAAAGACGATTTAGAGCAATATTGTGAAAACGGGAATACCCAAACTTATAACTCAAAATCTCAAGATAAAAAAACCATAACTTCTGGAGGTTACTCTACGCATATTGTGGTTACCGAAGGATTTGTTTTAAAGGTTTCAGATAAATTAAATCTAGCAGCTGTTGCACCTTTATTGTGTGCTGGTATCACCACTTACTCTCCATTAAAACATTGGAATTGCAAAAAAGGTGATAAAGTAGCTGTTGTTGGTTTAGGTGGCCTTGGTCACATGGCCGTTAAATTAGCTGCTTCAATGGGTGCCGAGGTAACCATGTTGAGTCGCTCACCACAAAAAGCAAAAGATGCCGACGAGTTAGGGGCGCATCATTTTGAACTGACGACCAAGCCAGAAAACATGAAAAAAATGGCAAACAGTTTTGATATAATCATCAATACCGTATCGGCCGAACATAACTATAACGAATATTTGGCTTTACTAAAAACCAATGGAACAATGGTTCTTTTAGGAGTACCTCCAGAAGCGCTACCCGTACATGCAGGCTCTTTAATTTTCGGAAGAAGAAGTTTGGTAGGTTCATTAGTAGGTGGTATCAAAGAAACTCAAGAAATGTTAGACTATTGTGCCGAGCATAATATCGTTTCAGATATCGAAATGATCAATATCGACCAAATTAACGAAGCTTACGAGCGCACTTTAAAAGGTGATGTTCATTACCGTTTCGTAATCGATATGAAATCTTTAAAGAATTAATACTTTTTAGGGCGTTTTAATCTCAATTCATTGCGATTATATCTTTTTGTCCCCCTGAGCGGAGTCGAAGGGCGCACAAAAAAGCTACCACTATTATCATTAAAGCAATACAAAACGGATCTATTAAAATTAGGTCCGTTTTTTTTAGATCTCATTTTATTAAATCAATCACAGCATTTTAAATAACCAATCTCGATTAATACTTTAGCCCAATAAAAAATCAACTGATATATGACCGCAAGACAAAACTTTAGCTCAGGTTCTCCCTGGGAAGATATTATAGGTTACTCCAGAGCTGTTAAAATTGGAAATACCATTGAAATTTCTGGAACAACAGCAACCACCAACGACGCTGGAGATCAACTCACCACCCTTTTCGATCAAACAAAAGCGATATTAGAGAAACTGACTAAAGTACTAGAAGAAACAGGCGCTGGACTAGAAAACGTAGTAAGAACCAGAATGTTTATCACTGATATTAGCCAATGGGAAGAAGCAGCAAAAGCTCATGGTTTATTCTTTAAAGATATAAAACCTGTAACTACCATGGTTGAAGTGTCTAAATTGATAGACCCAGAAATGTTAATTGAGTTAGAAATTACTGCAGTACTTTAAGCGCTTAAAAACATGGGTTACTTAATTTCAAAAGACCGAATCAGCTAAAAATGGTTCGGTTATTTCTATTCTGAACTTAATTTATTGATAGATTCCTGAAAATCCTTATTTTCATAATCAGCGCCACCCTCATGCCTAAATACTAATTCACCCCGCTTATTCAGAATAACAGTGGTCGGAATACTGTTCCCCAGATAAGTCTCCGGTATAGCGCTTGCCGCATTCCAAACTTTTAAATCAAACTTCCGGCGCTGCATAAACTTCTCCGACTTGTTGAAATTGCCATCTACATCTACCATTAAAAATACCACGTTTGGGTTATTCTTAAATTTTTCATAAAATTTATGAATAGAAGGCATTTCGGCAATACAAGGCGGACACCAAGTTGCCCAAAAATTGATAAAAACTACTTTACCCTTAAGTGCTGATAAGCTAATTCTCTGTCCTTCTACGTCAACAAATTCCACATCCGCAATAGCAGGTTGAGTTTCTTTAGAAGTTATAGTTTGGCTAATCTCGGCCTGAAAAAACCCAATTTTCATTAAACCCTGCATCACCCAGCTTTTGGCATCTGCATTAAAAATCAAAACCAACATTGCTAAAAAAAACAACGCATTCCCAATGTTAGATTTTGTTAAAAACTTTTTAAACATGAGCGGAGTGACTAGCTAGAGGATAAATTAATTGATGTTCTAAATCTTTTGGAAACTGTTCGTCGCCCTGGAAACCAAGCTCCACATCTCTCC